>JAWXAW010000150.1:0-13594 GCA_034439675.1 Saprospiraceae bacterium
CAATCAGTTTGGTTGCGATAGCATCGTCACCGAGGCGGTGACACTCAATATAAGTCATCAGATAGATCTATCATCATCAAGTTGCAACCCTGCGGATACAGGTGGCTTCGTACAACAGCTCACCAATCAGTTTGGCTGCGATAGCATCGTCACAGAGATGATCACATTACTTCCTTCCGATCAAACTTTTTTCAACGAAACCACATGCCTATCCTCAGAGGCAGGAATGTTTATCACTACACATTTTAATCAGTATGGTTGTGATAGTATCGTGACGTTTACGGTATCTCTGGTGTTGGCGGACACAACACGAATCAACTTCAACACATGCGATATCGCAGAAGTAGGAAGTGTCGAAAATATGTACACAACACAGGATGGATGTGACAGTCTGGTGATTGAAACCACATCTCTGGATCCTACACCTGTGCTTAATGTAGTAGCAGCAATAGATTACAATGGATTTGATATCAGTTGTGAAGGAGGCATGGATGGCAGCGCGATTGCCAATGTGAACGGTGTAGGACCATTTACCTACCTCTGGTCTACGGATGACACTGATCAGATGATCACAGGACTCAGTGCCGGTGATTACGATGTCGCGATCACGGATGGTAATGGATGTACAACAACAGGCTCAGTTACCCTGACAGAACCTGGCTTCTTTATGATTGGCTTTGAGGTATCGGAGCCGCATTGTTTTGATCAGCAGTTGGGTAGCATCACCGTGCTACCAATTGGGGGTGTTGCACCCTATACGTATTCGATTGATGGGACCATCTTCCAGGCATCATCGGTCTTTGCAGGATTAGATGAAGGGATCTATCAGATCACCTCCCTCGATGCCAATGATTGCAGTGCTACCGAGATCATCTCTATCGATGTGCCGCTGATGGTCAGTGTAGATCTGGGAGAGAATCAAACGATATCTGTTGGTGACTCCGCGCTACTGCAAGCGATCATCAATCTGCCGTTTGATTCGCTATCTGCTATCATGTGGACAGGAATCGATAGTATCAGTTGTGCAAACTGTCTGACACAGATTGTTGCACCGATTATCACTACGGCTTATAGTGTATCGGTAACCACAGCTGATGGTTGTGCGGATAGAGACAGCCTCACCGTTTTTGTGACGACCGATTACAAAGTTTACGTCCCTAATATTTTCTCACCCAATGGGGACGGCATCAATGATGTGCTGATGATCAGTTCGGATGATGGTGTAGAGGAGATTTCAATCCTCAACATCTATGATCGCTGGGGCAATCTTGTCTTTGGAGCAGAACATTTCCAGGCCGGTGACCCATCCATCTCCTGGGATGGCAAGATGAAAGGTGAGGCAATGAATCCGGGGGTGTTTACGTATAGGATGATAGTGGGTTTTAGGGATGGACATAGTGAGGTTAGGTATGGGGATGTGACGTTGGTGAGGTGATTTATAATGGAACACTACCCCTGTAATTTGCCTTTGCTGACCCCCTGCCCCCTTTCAGGGGAAGCTGTAAAGAAGTAATTCTAAGCTCCCCCTTCCAGGGGGTAGGGGTATGGATGATCAAGGGTAGGGGTTAAGAATGATTCTCACCTGTTGCCTGGAGGCTACTGACACAGCTTCAAAATAGAGCATGATTTTTTTGCTTTATCAGTCGGTAGCCAGAGGCTACCGACATCGGCTGTTTTTTTTTAAAAAACAGCCGATAGTAGCAAGCGGTGCCTGTAAAAAAAGCGATCATCGTCCGTCTTCCGTCTTACCCTCTTACTCTCTTACTCTCTTACTCTCTTACTCTCTTACCTTCTTACACCAGCCAATCGAGTCTGCCTTCATAAAGGAAATAGAACACGGCCCCGATAATCAACGGCGTGATGATAGATATGAACATGAGCCCATAATACCAGCCGGGTATACGGCTAGGCTCAATCAGATCTGCGAGCCCGGCGATTATCAGGATGACCAGGATCACGCCCGGGAAAATGAAGGTTAGGTAAGCCGCTACATATTCATTCCAGAGCCAGATACCAGAATAAATTACCGCTTGTAAGAGGACGATAATAGCAAGGTTGATACGGGTTTCCGATCTGTCGGCTTTTTTCATTCGTTAAGGAACTGTTTGCGGGTACAATATATTGAACCCAATCGTGGTTTATCTTTCCGATATGAAAGCTTTTATACATCTGAGCCTTTTGCTGGGGTCTCTTGGGATGGAAGTGCCTGTTTTCGCCCAGACCATCGAAGAATACCAAGCAAATTATGCTAAAAGGATTACCCAGGAAATGATCAATGGCGTATACATCCCTTCTGACCTAGAGGATGCGTTCAGCGAGTTGGTGAGATTGGCAGACCCAAAGGGACTGGCGGAATTTAAGGTAGCTCCCGAAGATTCCGTGAGGCGAAAACTCCATTTTGGGTTGGGTCGGTGGATGGTGATCAACTGGGGTTTCGAAGAAGGATCCCGGATATCACATTGTATGAAAGGAAGAGGGGTTTCACTGCCCGATGATATGGTTGAAGTCATCATCATCACCTGGCATCGCAATCTCAATGGCAGGCCGATCAAATTTGAAGAAGAAGTCGCCATCATTGAAAAGCGTAAAGCCGTAGAAAAAGCGAAACGTGATGCCCAAAAAGAAGTAATTATATTGGAAAAGCGACCCCATAAAGATTGATCCGTGATCCGTGATCAAGTTTGAGAATTGTAGCGCTGGAGCTTGACACTAGTTACTGAATTCTCACATCTTACACCTCACTACTTGCATAGCATACCTCACGCTACGTGCTCTCTGCACCCTGCTCTCTGCTCCTTGCTCCCTGCATCAAACCACTTTGTCCGCGCAATACGAACTCGCAAAAGCATCAGGCTTGGCTTTGAACACGAAGCCCATCCCGAGGATGTAACCCATGGCCTCACGCAGCGCTTCGTTTGATTTGAAATGTGGATCTGTGTTGATATCCGCATGCACTTCCAGCTCGATTTCATATTCATCCAGCAGGTCACAAAGTTTGTAAGCGACATCAACGGATTTCCAAACCTCAGTGATCATGCGTTCACGAAGGCTGATTTGCTTGTCTGACTTTTCATTGTGTATAAACATAAATCCCCCTTTCTTTTCCCTCAGAAAAACAATGACAGTGGCATATTCCGTCACTGTACTGCGGACTTGTGAATCGGTGCCAATGCAAACCTTCAATCGGTAGCCTTCAGCAATTTCACGTTCGACGGTGGAGCGCACAGCATCAAGGATATTTTCTTCTATCTGTTCACCATTAAATCTTCTCCAGCCCATATGAAAGATTTTTATTGCTTGTAAAGTTAGCAAAATCAATGTAGAAGGTGTATGCGGAGGAGGGTAAAAGAATGGTAAAGGCATGGCGGAGTCAAACGCAACACTATTAAATGTTTACCATTAAATATTCAGGGGAAGGATTGGCTATTCCAATTGCTGGTAGTTGACAGCTGATAGCTGGCGGCTGAAATCGCTCTTAATTTTGCAGTACCAAAACATCCGTCTCATCAAACTCTCTGAAGTCCACCTGGCTTAAGCCCGACACCCCCTGTTCTTCCATATATACCCCGTAGATTGTATCTACCGCAGCCATCGTCGTCTTGTTGTGCGTCACGATGATAAACTGGGACTGGGCAGAGAACTTTTTGATGATCTTGTTGAACTTCTGGATGTTAGCATCATCTAACGGAGCATCGACCTCATCAAATACGCAGAAAGGCGCTGGCTTCATGAGATACAGGGCAAACAGTAGTGCTATAGCGGTCAATGTCTTTTCTCCACCTGAAAGCTGTGACAAAGACTTTGGCCGCTTTCCTTTTGGTTTGGCTACGATATCGATTTCAGATTCGAGTGGATCTTCAGGATTGAGCAGGATCAGGTCGCAGGTATCATCTTCGGTAAACAAACTGCGGAAAACTTCAATAAAGTTTTCACGGACTTTGTCAAAGGATTCAAGAAATTGACCGGTAGCAGTTTCTTCTATCTCTGTAATGGTAGCTAAAAGTGAATCTTTCGCGCTGAGGATATCCTGCCGCTGCACATTAATATTATCAAATCTGATCTTGATTTCTTCATGAGCCTCAATAGCCATCGGATTGATCTCCCCATAGTTTTCAAGCCTGTTGCGCAGACGTTGCACTTTGGCTTCCAACTCATCAAGCGGCATCTCTTCATTGAGATGTTCGGCAGTGATATCTTCAAGCCGTACCCCAAACTCAACCTCCATCCGTTCAGAAATCGCTAGCAGGCGGAACTTGAGATTGTTGTGCTGGTCTTTAAGCTCGTTGATCAGGTACTGCAGCACATTTCGTTGTTTCTCTACCGTTTTTATTTTATCGTCCGATAGTGCGATTTCATTTCGCTGCTGATAATATCCTTGTTCAACTTCGGTGAGATGGGCTTCTTTTGTTTTTTTCTCCTGGTATTGCTTTTGCAGTGATGTTGTCATTTCTTCTGCTTTGAGCAACATGCTCTCCAACTCATTTGATTCGCTCTCAATCTGTTGGGTATGCAGATCTCTGGCCTGGCTGATTTGTTGATCCTGATCAGTATGGTATTTCAATTCGCGACCAAGACTTTCCAATTTATTGGCCATATGGATTTCCTGCAACTTCAGTTCATTTGCAGCGCTGTCCGCTTCGTTTATCTGGCGCTGAATGGTCTGGTACTGTTCTTCGGATTGCTCCATGGACTGCGCATAGTCCTTGTATTTCGCTTTCTTTTCCTCAAGGTCGATGGAAGTGGATTGTACCCTTGATTCAATATCTCTTAAGGATTCAATATTTTTTTCTTTACGGCGATAGCAGTCTTCAATGCGTTCGCTGACGTGATGGAGTCTCGAGTTTAATTCTGCCCATGATTGCATCAGGTGGACTGCCTGTGTGCGCAAAGCTTGTAATTGCCCACTGATGTCAACAGCTTGCAAGGCCGTAAGCTGAGACTGCGTCTGGTGGACTTTGTTTTGTATTTGGTGCCATGACTGACGCAGATCAAGTATTTCCTGTTCGAGATGTTCAAGGTGTTTCTTTCGGCCAAGTTTTTTACCCTCAAACAAGCCTACACTTCCACCTGTCAATTGCCCGGCACGTCGTATCATCTGTGCCTGCTTGTCGATGATGGTCACTCCATTGAGATCCAGGGAAGCAATATGTACATCCAATGGTGAACCATTACTCACATATACATTATGCAGTAACTGGCGAACCAGGTTTTCATAGCCGGCTTCAATTTCGAGGTTTTGCAACAATGGAATTAGTCCGGGATGACTTTCTGTAGTGAGGCTAAGGTGAAATTCTGATAGAATGAAAAAATTAGCTCTGCCTTTCTGCGCGAAGCTCAATAATTTGACTGCACGTGAAGCTTCATCCCATGTCTTAACCACATAATAATTGAGATAAGGCTCAAGGATTTGTTCGACGATGACTCTATGTTGCTGATCGCAATAAATGACATCCGAAAGCAACGGTGCTGTTACATTCCAATCCTGGGCTTTGTTGAGAAACTTGATAGATTCCGGGAAACCCTCCAGATTAGAAATCATATCCTTCAGCAAATCTGCTTCGTGTGATCTGGCATCAAGTGTACGTTGTGTTTGTCGTAATTGATCCAGTTCGGCCGTCAGACTGATTTCCAGTTCGCGAATGGTGCGCATTCGCTGAAGTTCCTGCTCTTCGAGAGCAGATAGTTCGCTTGCAGCCTGCTCTTTGCGCGCTCCTTCTGTCTTTAATTGCTCTTGGAGCGTAGTGGATTCTTCTTCAAACTTGTGTGTGTCATCAGCCAGGATTTTATTTTCATTGCGGATGATATCAGCATTATTGAGCAGGACGGCAATATTTTTTTCCAGATCAAATACTTCCTTTTCAAACTGCTGGTGGAGTTGGCTGACCGCTTCACGGTTTTCCACCATTTCCTGATATTGTTTTGAGATGGTATCTCTCCTATCCTGAGCATCCAGTAAAAGGAAACGATGCGATTCAAGTGTGACAAACTGCTCATCATGCTGACTGCGCAACGCAGCGATTTCCTCTTGTATTTTCGCGAGCCGTTCGTTGGCTTTTGAAATTTGCAACCCGAGGTTTTGTTTGTTCTGACGAATGAAGGCTATTTTCTGTTCTGCCAGGTTTTTTTCATTTTCAGTCCCCCTGATCCGAGCTACTAATTCATTGAGTTCTTTTTGGAAAGCACTGACAGATAGCTCATCACCCAGGTGATTTTTCTTTAGCTTTTCAAGGTCGGCATGCATGAGGCCGAGATCTGCCTCCAGGCGACCATACTGATCTGTTTCCTCCTGAATTCTCTTCTCAGAATTAGCGAATTGCTCGCGGAGTTCAACATTGTTTCGTGCGCCAAGTGTGAGGCTTAATTCTTTATAATCTTTTTTAAGTTCAAAATACTTTGCAGTCCGCTTGGCCTGCTTTTCCAGGGTTTCAAGATTGGTCTGAATTTCCTTCAGGATATCATCTATTCGCGTCAGGTCTTCAGAGGTCAATTTAAGCTTGAGCATTGTTTCATGCTTACGCTTCTTGTACTTGGAGATGCCGGCAGCTTGTTCAAACATCTTCCGTCGCGCATTGTCTTTGTCGTAGAGGATATCATCTACCATGCCAAGTGCAATGATCGCATAGGAGTTGGAGCCGATACCTGTATCAATCAGAATGGATTGAATATCCTTAAGACGACATGTGACACCGTTTAGTTTATATTCACTTTCACCACTTCTATAGAGGTGACGCGAGATGACTACTTCAGAATATTCAGAGGGGAGGATACCCAGGTTATTGTCAAAGGTGATGGCCACCTGGGCTACTGGGGCGGGTTTCCTTTTTTTGGTTCCGTTAAAAATGATATCCGCCATATTTTCAAGGCGGAGTTCCTTTCCTTTTTGTTCACCAAGTACCCAACGGATGGCATCCACCACATTGGATTTACCCGAACCATTCGGGCCCACAACTCCAATTACATTTTCATCAAAATGGAGGACAGTATCGTTGGCGAAGCTTTTAAACCCCTTTAATTCCAGACTCTTCAGACGCATTGGCCAAAGATAAGATATTCATTTATAAGAAGTTCTGAGATATGTAGCCCATCAATCACATTATAACAAACCCCCATTTATTGTCTTCTGAAAGGCAAACTATTGTGCTGCGGCACCTGCCTTCATTTTGTGGGAAAGTTCTGGCCCGAGGTACTTTTCGATCAGAAAATGGACCCCATAGATCGCCGGGGTGAGTAAAATGGCCATCGCAAATTTGTAGATATAATTGACCACCCCGATTGCTAAAACCCTGACCAGGTCCCAGTCTGAGCCGATATAAAAGGCGATAACGAGTACAATAAAGCTGTCGATAAACTGGGAAACTAGTGTGGAGCCTGTTGCCCGCAGCCAGATTTTTTTCTCCCCCGTGATTTTTCTGATTTTATGAAAGACAATGACATCGAGTAGCTGGCCGATTAAAAAGGCAATAATGGAGCCTGCAATGATCCAAAGCCCTTGACCGAAGATGCGGGTAAAGGCAAGATTCATATCCGGAAGGCTTGTCTCAGGCGTTTCCCTGATACCACTTAGATTTTGCCACCAGTCATTCGGGGGTGTTTTAATAGCGAGAAATGCCATCAGGAAAGCATAGACGATAAGGCCTACGGTAAGCCATGATAGAAAACGAACTCCTTTACGGCCAAAATATTCGTTGATGATATCGGTCATGACAAAAACAACCGGCCATAGCAATACGCCGGCGGTAAGATTGAAGCCAAGGTCGTGCACACCAAAAAGGGTCATCGATAGCGGGTCAAAACCAAATAGTTTTTCGAGGGAAAAAATCTTGATACCAATAAATTCTGCCAGCATGGCATTGGCAATGAAAAAACCACCGAGGATGATAAATAGCCTCGTGGGCTTAGAGGCCAGGATTTCTGATGTCATAGCGGAATATTATCTGAAAGATACCAAAGTACCTGATTTGTTCGTCTATGTTCATACCATCATTTCATCGTCTTTCTTATGAAGGCATTTTTCCGATTGATCTTGTTTTTTATACCTGCTGCTGCCCCGATGCATCCGGCATTTTGCCAGGCGGACAACCTGCGCAGGGAAATTGAAGAAATCATCACGTATGAGGCTGGTATTGATTTCAGTGTTGTTCCAGGGGTCATGGTAGGCGTTGTGGATGGAGATAGCCTATATATCAGCTCCTATGGGGAACAAATGGATCAAGAAGGCATATTCGAACTAGGTAGTGTGACAAAGCCACTTATTTCATGGCTGACGGATCAGGCGCTGGATTCACTCGGCTGGACAAGAGGTGTTTCCGTCTGTCGTTTTCTACCGGATTCACTTTGCACCGCACCATGGGAAACTGTAACCATAGAAGAGCTGCTTAACCATAGAGCAGGTCTTCCGCCTTTTCCTGACAATATTGGTTCCATTGAAGCCTCGGTCACAGACCCGTATGCTCCCTATACGATCATGCGATTGGCATCGGATGTAAAGCAGATGTCTCCTCATGCAGGAAAATATAGTTATAGTCATGTAGGCTACGCAATATTATACTGGCTTTTTGAAAGGGTAGGGGGTATTGAATCGTTTACAGAACAGAAACTTGTAGAGCCTCTTCAATTGAAGAGTACCGGCTTCGATATAGCTGATGCTCGAATCGCGAAGGGGCACGGCATGGATGGCAGGATCCGACCACCATGGCACTGCAGTGCATTATCGCCGGCCATGGGATTGAAATCCCGAATGCTTGATCTTTTGACTATTATAAAATATATTTCCCCCGACCTTGCCTTAAAGACCCCGGTACTGAATGCAGAATTAAGAAAGGAATTGAAAGTCCTGAATAAAAACGAGACGTTTAAAGTTATGGACAGTTGGTTTCTAATTGAGTCTTCATCAGCGATTGTCTACTATCATACCGGACGTACCGGCGGGCACCACACGAGTATCGCTTTTATGCCAGAAGCCAGAAAAGGAGTGGTTGTCATTTCCAATGGTTCCCTCGGCTCCAGAGAGCTCAGCCTCTTAGTACTGAGTATGGTAGCCAGAGCAAAAACGAAATAATTTCCACAAGACCCTCTTACGCTCTCACGCTCTTACTTTCTTACAAGTGATTATTTTTGTGCCATGAAACCAGACCCATTAAAAGATCTTCAGCAACTAAAAAACCTCTTTCCGGACATGGCACCCTATGTCCCTGACCCAAATGAGAAGGAGGAGGAAAAACCCGGAATCCTTATTTCAGATAAGGAAAAAGCACAGATGAAACTCTACGTCTCTCGGGACAAGAAGCAAAGGGGTGGTAAACAAGTAACGCTTGTGCAAGGCCACGATGGCCCAGACCAGGTGATGGAGCAACTGCTTTCAAAATTGAAGTCGTTATGCTCAGCCGGAGGCAGCCTCAAGGACGGTGAGCTCATCATCCAGGGTGATCATGTCAAGAAGGTTATTGACTATCTGGTCAAGTCCGGCTATAAATTAACGAAACAGAAGGGTGGGTGAGCAGTAGGCAGTAGGCAGGGGAAGTTGGGGAATAATAAAAATCAAAAAGGCATTTCAAAGAAATGCCTTTTTGATTTAGTTGCTAACTGCTAACTTTTCATGCTTCGGCTCCGCTCAGCACATCGCTTTTCAATTTTCATTTTTCACTGCCTACTGCCACCTATTGGTGAATAGCCTTGAGCACAGTTCTTGTGTTTTTATCCTGTAGGACTACCAGTATCAATCCCTGGGGCAAATCTCCTTCATTAAATAATTTTGTAGCCTGACCGGATTGGTAAATCCACTCTTCCTTGGAAATCAATCTGCCATGTACATCCATCAGGGAGATCGTGACTTCACCTGCTGTTGAAGGCTCACCATAGATGCTGAATACTTCCTTGAATGGATTAGGTCTTATCTGCCAGCCCGCTGGATTTGCTTCAGGATTATTGGTGCTGGTGATGACGATAGTAACTGAAATCCATGATGTATCTGATCCGCAAGGATTGTAAACGATAAGTGATATCTGGTATTGCCCGGATACATTGTATTCAACTGTCGGGTTGAGGCTGTTATCTGTACGGCCATCACCAAAAGACCAGCGAAGACTATCATAATCTGTACCAGGATATTCGAGTGAAACAATATTTTCAACCTGTGTGTGCGCAAAGGTAGCATCCGGTGCGCCGCCAACTTGGATGAGGTCATTCAGCAGTAACACGTCAGTTCCCTGACCATTTGTAGCTTGCAATGAGACTGAATAGCTGCCGGGTACATTGTACACAACCGTTGGATTTTGAAGTGTCGAGGTGGCAGGATTACCGCCAGTAAAAACCCATGACCAGGCTGTAGGATTGTTTTGTGACTGATCAATAAATGATACTTCAAAAGAAGCGCAACCTGTGTGATCACTATACCCAAAGAAGGCATTCGGTACAGTAGACAATTGAATGATGATCACCATGGTGTCATTCCCACAATTGTTAGTCGAAATGAGACTCACCGTATAAGTTCCGAATATACCATAATCGTGTACCGGATTTGTTTCAATAGAGGTCTGTCCGTCGCCAAATGACCAGAAGTAACTTTCAGCACCTAAACTTTCATTGTCAAAGGTGACAGTTGTCTGGTCTGTGGAGAGCAGGAATGCTGCCTCAGGTGCTGAGCCAACGGTCACTAATCCATTCCAGGCTAAAGTATCAGATCCACCTCCGGAATATGCGATCAATGTTACATCATAGGTTCCGGTTGAGTTGTAAGTAACAGAAGGGTTTTCAAGGTTCGAAGCAGATGGATTTCCTCCTGGGAACGACCAGGCAAACGAGGTAGCATTTGGACTGCTTTCGTTAGTAAAGGTCACATTGACAGGAATACAATCGCCTGATTGCTGGTAGGAAAATCCGGCTTGCGGTGGTGTTTGTATGGTCACTTGTGTCGTACTTGTATCCGGTCCGCAAACGCCGGCAGAAATAAGCGTTACAGTGTAAACACCATCAGCCAAATATCCATGAACAGGATTGGTTATATTGCTTGTGAAGCCATCTCCGAAATTCCATGAAGAACCTGTGGAATTTATGGATTGATTTGTAAAGGAAGTTTGTAAGCCATTGACGAAATAATTGAAACCACTGATAGTCGGGAATTCTACTTCGATATATTCGGTGAGCATGAGTACATCACTTCCTGTACCGTTCGTAACCGTCAACTGCACATCATATAAACCAGGTGTATTATAAGTTACCACCGGGTTGGCCTGGTTGCTGGTGCTTGGTGAACCGCCTTCAAAAATCCAGGCAAAAGAGGTTGGATCACCACCTGACTGATTAGTATATTGAACGACCAATGGCGCACAGCCATATTGCGTGCTTGAGGTAAACAATGCTTCAGGAGCTCCGGTGACCGTAACGGTTTGCTGTAAGGTGTTCGAGCCGCAATCATTGACCACTGTCAGACTGACCTGGTAAACTCCGCTACTTCCGTAGGTATGCACAGGATTTGGATTGGTACTGATGCCTCCATCTCCAAAATTCCAGAGATAGGTATCTCCGAAACTTCCGAGTGAACTGAAATTTACTTGTAGTCCGTTTGTGGTATAGCTGAATTCAGCATTTGGCTGAGGTAAAACAGTAATGTAGTTGTTAATCGTCTGAATGTCCTCGCCGGCTTCATTAAACACATTCAATGTTACATTAAAGGTGCCAGGTGTCTCATAGATCACGGTTGGTTCAAATGCAGTTGAGGATGGAGGTGATCCTCCCGGAAATGACCACTCATAGAATTCAGCGTTCTCGGATGAAAGATTATAGAATTGAACCTCAATCGGGTCACAACCTTCAACGATGTCAGATGAAAAGAAAGCCGTAGGAACGGTAATGATCTCTATGATTTGTGTGTACGTATCAGATCCGCATTCATTCGTGACGGTGAGCGTGACGGTGTAGGTGCCGTCTTCGTTATAACTGTGAATTGGGTTGGTAAGTGTCGATGTGCCACCATCACCAAAATTCCAGGCAAAGCTGGTGCCATTCGTGCTTAAATTTTGGAAATCAACTTCCAGTTCATTAATGCTATAATCGAAATCTGCGAAGGGATCTTCGTTGACTATAATATAATTAGTAAAGGTTATAGAATTGGAACCTTGTGCATTTGTTACGGTAAGAGATACATTAAAGCTACCTGCGGTATTATAGGTAACCGTTGGATTTTGGTTTGTACTTGTACTAGGAGTGCCACCTACAAAAGTCCAGCTCCAGGATGTAGGCGTATTGAGGCTTTGGTCATCATAATTGACCACCAAAGGGGTACAGCCTTCTGTTGGATCTGCGTCGAAATCAGCAACAGGAGGTTGAGGTATACCACAAGCTCCCAGACAACTGATCGAAGCTATATAATTATTGATTTCATTGATCGATTGACCGGACCATGCATTCGTATTGTTGACGGAAGGTGCCATGATCGTAGGGGAGCCGGGTGCATCATGGTTGGCAGAGAAATTGTGCCCCATTTCATGCGCCTGTAAAACCCGAAGCATATCCGAATTTGTACTCCAGTCCTGCATGACATGGTAACGGATGCTGGTACACACTGCATTGAGCCATGCCAGCCCGATGACGTCACCACTAAAGTCTCGAGCACTCCACAAGCCTCCTACGTCATGTGTATTAGAAAAGCCAGAAGGGCCCCAACTCGTGAATTCATTCAATAAAAGGTTGATGTTAGGACTGTTTGTCCATGGATCTGTGGATTCACTAGTCGCTACATAGATTTCTACAACGCTAAACTGTAGGTCATCACTGAATTCAAAATCATAATTCGTTTCCACATCATTGATGACCGCCATATTATGGTCTTCAACTTCACTCACGCTTCCATATTTATTAAACATCAGAACGTCATCTGCCAGGGCTATTTGTACGACTTTACATGCCCTGCTTGATGTCTGATGAACCGGTGCATCGTTATGATCTTCCTCAGAATGGAGGAATGGAATCTGAGTATGACTGACGCCACATGATTCGTCTGAAAACTTTTTAAGATTATGCTTGCCCCAGTAGATGACAAACTGATTTTTGGGGGCACCCGGCACAATGTTTCTTGCAGGTTCAATATATAATGCATCTTGTCCCTGGATGATCATCGCGTGGAAGAAGTCTTCATCAGCCGTGATTCGTACATCATACGTGCCTTCATGGGTGAATCCAAAGAAAGTCTTATTTGGCGAGCGTGGGAGTTCAAGTACACCATCAGGTGTCCAAGCTCTGAGCTTGTAATGTGGTGACCGAAGATCACGTGCCCTGAGGTTGAAGCTGAAGTTTTGATCATTGAATATCAGATGTAGTTCCTGGAAATAGTCTTTTGACCGAAGCAGGGTTGCAACATCCTCAGTCCGCAGGGTAGCCAGGGTGTAAGAAGAAAACTGTTGGCTCAGATAAGATGCTTCTTCTGCTGAGGCGCGTTGAGGTTTGAAGCGGATGGTCTCCTGGCTAAAAGCCTGGGAAATAGAAAAAAACAGCAGAAAAAACAGAATTGCAGGTGTACTCAGTAACTTTTTGTTCATTCCTTGTGAGATTTGTCAAAAAACAATTTAATGTTCAGATTCGTTAGGTCTAGGGTTAATAG
>JAWXAW010000151.1:0-2538 GCA_034439675.1 Saprospiraceae bacterium
AGCCACGCTGCCCCCTCCCCTGTTTTCCCCTCTACGCATCCTCTCGCATGGAAATCCTGGGGCGACCTTGCGCGCGATACTCATACTTCGACTCCGCTCAGTACAAGCAATCTTCACAACTCACATTCATGCCTTTCCTAAATCATATCTTTGCTATAAGCCCATAAGCCTATCAACATATCAACCCATCAACTTATCAACCCATCAACTCATGTCCATGCTTACCATCGACCCCAAAGACACTCCGCAAAAAGATCTTCATCAGTTTATTCTGGGGACGGTGGCTCCGAGGCCCATTGCTTTTGTAAGTACCATCGATGAAAATGGTGTTCCAAATCTGGCGCCTTATAGTTTCTTTAATGCCTTCAGTTCGAATCCGCCGATTGTGGTGTTTTCTAGCAATCGGCGGGGGAGTGATAATACCACAAAGGATACGCTTCATAATGTCAAGGCTGGTGGTGAATGTGTCATCAATGCGGTCAATTATGCTATCGTGCGACAGATGGCAGTGGCGTCTGTTGATTTTCCGAGTGAGGTGAGTGAATTTGAAAAAACCGGATTGACACCGATTCCGTCTGACCTTGTCAAACCATTTCGTGTTGCAGAATCACCGGCGCATATGGAATGTAAGGTGAAAGAAATCATTACACTGGGCGAAGGAGGTGGCGCGGGCCATCTCATCATCTGTGAGGTAGTGCGTATGCATGTAGCGCAGGAGGTGCTGACCGATCGCAATCGTATTGATCCGCACAAAATAGATCTGATGGGCCGAATGGGCAGAGCCTATTATGTACGATGCAGTGGCGCAGCTATACATACGATTGTGCAGGACTTTAATCCGGTTACGATCGGATATGATCAGTTGCCTGACCATATCAAAAACAGTCCGGTGCTGACTGGAAATGATCTCGGCAAACTGGCAGGACAAGTGACCCTCCCCACTTCGGAGGAGATGGAAGAAGTCCGTCAACAGGAAGATGTAAAGCAAGCACTGACACAGCAGCATCCACAGGAGGCATTGCATTATCTCGCCAAGACCTATCTGGATAAGGAAGAGGTGAGGAAGGGGTTTGGCATTCTGCTTTCTAGTGAATGATTACTTTTCAGGTAGCGCTAACTTTTTCAACTATTCAGCAGTGCGTCCACCTTTTTTTGGATTGGGCTTTCTTTTCACCATTTCTTTGCGGACTCAATCGCTCCGTCTCAAGTGATGATATAAAAGTCGAATCCCTCACTACGGTATCGAATACGGTATTGCGTCAGACAAACTTTCAATGTATCCCGGGTTGCGCACAATTGAATGGAAGGGAGGTTCATTGTTTTTGGTTTACTTATTTGCATCTGAAGACAAAATTCCCTTAATTTTCTGTTATCAAATCCCACCAGGATGAAAACTGAAAAAAAGGAGCCCTTGAGGGCGGAACGTCTTCACCATCGGGAAGCCGATCAAATAGCATTACGCTTTGATTCCGACCCTTTCATACAGGATCATATAAAGAAATTGCCGGGTGTTGCATGGTCACAGACGCACAGGTGTTATTACGTGCCTCATACTCCGGCTCAGGTCAAATCTTTGCTGGATCATTGCCGCGGGAAAGTCTGGGTAGACATGACGCGGCTGGGATACCCTCCAAAAGAAATCGTTGAGAAGAAAAAGCCACATCAGCCACCTGAGCTGACATCGGGAATATCCGGCCAGCAGTTGAAAGAGATGGAGCGGTACATGGAGTCGAGGCGTTATGCGCCTGCGTCGATCAAAAGCTATACGGGTATGCTGAGGCGTTTCATCCTTGATACCGGTCTGACTGATTTTCGATTGTTGAAAGAAGAGGATATCCGGCAATATAATATCAGGTTGGTGCACGATCAGAAAGTTTCGTTATCGCATCAAAACCAATGGATCAATGCGGTCAAGGTCATGTTACATGTTATACGCTCCCCCATCGCCCTGGAAGAGATAGAGCGGCCGATCAGGCGTCAAAAACTGCCCATGATCCTGTCGAGGAATGAAGTGGCTGCTTTAATCTCCTGTACAAAGAATTTGAAACACAGATTCCTGCTTAGTTTTCTATATGGGACAGGTCTGCGTATCGGTGAGCTTATCAACCTTAAGATAAACGATATTGATGGGGATCGTAAAATGGTATTTGTACGAGAGGGCAAGGGGCTCAAAGACCGGATGGTTCCGATAGGGGATGGTCTGTTAAGTCTGGCGAGGGAATATTATAAAGCCTTTCAGCCGAAGGTGTATCTATTTGAAGGTCAGGATGGGGGGAAATACACTGCCAGGAGTGCACAGCAGGTCATGCAGCAGGCTTTGGAGCGGGCCGGGATCAAGAAGAAAGCTACGCTCCATACATTGCGGCATAGCTTTGCCACGCATACGATGGAATCTGGTACGGATATTCGATATATTCAGGCTATCTTAGGGCATAGTAGTCCGAAGACGACGATGATCTACACCCATGTCAGCGAGTCGGCCCTGGGTCGGATCAGGAGTCCAATTGAGGATATACTGGACGGAACAATACCCGCTAC
>JAWXAW010000152.1:0-7722 GCA_034439675.1 Saprospiraceae bacterium
AGAAAGTGAGAGGGTAAGAAAGTGAGAGGGTGTCATTCTATTTCATTGAGTGCTTGATAGAGGTAGTGATTTTAATTAATTCTATGCTCTCTGTTGTGAGCCAGGTAAGCAGTTTTTCATCTCCGTATTTTGCAAGGGCGAAAAGTTCAAGCCTGTAAACGGATTCATCAGCTTCTTCAACTACAATACAAATCTTTGCATGTCGCTCATTTCTTGACCTGCCACGACAAAAAGCCCTGAAATTAGCACCAACAGAAGTAGCTGATTTACATATTTGAAATGACAATACACGAGTTGCAGAATTAAATGGTACAGTCTCAAGAAATTCAATCACCTTGAGCGCAAAGATAATTGTTCGCTTCCTGAATAATTCATTGAATTCTTCATTGGTCATCTCCCAGAGAATTACTTCATTTTAAATATTTCTACTAAACCAACACATTCCACTCCATCGCTATTTCTCACTGCCTAGCTGCCTCAAACCTCTCTCTGTCACACATTATATATTCCAGTGCTCCGTGCACGGGCAATATTCCAACAATTCGCAATCAGGCGCATATCCGGTGCAAAAGTCATGATGCAACATTCCTCCAGGCAAAAACCAGGCTTCTTCTTTGAGTAATCCAATCAATAGCGGATAGGCTCTTTCTGCTGGCAAA
This sequence comes from Saprospiraceae bacterium, assembly GCA_034439675.1. Taxonomy (GTDB): domain Bacteria; phylum Bacteroidota; class Bacteroidia; order Chitinophagales; family Saprospiraceae; genus Opimibacter. The sequence goes on from JAWXAW010000152.1 coordinate 660, forward strand.
TTGGATGGAAAATCGGCTTGCATATTCCATGTTAACAACATCTCCTGGAAAGCATCAATGATTGCTATTAAATCCTCTCTCGTAAATTGGTCTGCAGAAGGAAATTGCTCAATAGCCAACCCCGTATGCTTTGCTAACGTAGCAGGGGGATCATTTCCTGCAACCCAATTTTCAATAGCCTCCATTTCCACAAATGAAGCAGGCGTAGCCTTATCGGCATCCTCAGAAGAAGATCGATGGGCTTTTTTTAGATCCTCGAGGAGATTTGCGGTATATGACTTCATAAAGTTTGAATTGAATTATTTCACCCAAACTATAAGTGTCTTCAACCAGCCAAAATGTGACCAAAAATCTCAATATTTTTTCCAAAATCGAAAAATAATCCCCTCCCACTGCTTTGCACCTCTCACTCTCTCACAAATCTTACCCTCTTACGGTCTCACTGTCTTACACATCTCACACCTCTCAGGCAAAAGACTCGAGCTGTTCAGAGAGCTCCAACCAAGTGGTTTCTATTTCATGGAGTTGAGCTATGGTCGCGTGCAATTCTTTGTCCCACTTCTGGAGATCCTGAAGAGAAGGCTCAGGAAGGAGAAAATTATTTTCCAGTTTCAACTTGGTGGCTTCGAGTTGTTCGATCGATTTTTCAGTTCGGCGTAAGGCTTTGCGAACTTCATTCCTGTCGATAGTGGGTGCTTCTTGTGTGGATGTGTTTTTGACGGCGGCTTCGACAATCTTTTCTGCCTCTTCGCTTTCTTTCCAGATACTGTAAGCGGTATAGCCTCCCGGAAAATCCTTTATGATACCATCGCCTTCAAAGACAAAGATATGGTCAGCCAGTTTATCAAGCATATACCGGTCATGCGATGCGAGTATCAGTACACCCGGATATTCCATGAGGAAATCTTCCAACACATTGAGGGTGATGATGTCAAGATCATTGGTAGGCTCATCCAAAATGAGCATATTCGGATTGGCCATGAGGATCGTGAGCAAATACAATCGTCTGCGCTCTCCACCACTGATCTGCGAATAATACACCTGTTGTTGTGATCTCGGAAATAAAAACCGTTCGAGTAACTGTTCGGCCGTGAGTTTGCCACCACCTTTCAGTGGAATATAATCTGCTATGTCGCGGACGATATCGATCAGCCTTTTATCCACTGGTATCCTCAATCCATCCTGCTGCATATGACCCAGTCGCAACGTATCGCCATGTACGATTTTACCCTGGGTAGGTTGCAATTCTCCGGTGAGTAATGAAATAAACGTACTCTTTCCTGCACCATTCGGACCGATGATCCCTACCCTGTCGCGGGTTGGAAATTTGAAATCGAAACTTTTAATCAGCCATTTATCAGGTTGATAGTAAAATCCAACGTTGTGACATTCCAGTATTTTAGAACCCAAGCGCTGCATATCGATTTCCATCTTGATGCTATCCTGATACAGCACTCTGGCTGCGGCCGCCTTTACGTGTTCAAAATTATCTATCCGTGCTTTGTTCTTGGTGGTTCTCGCTTTGGGCATCCTACGGATCCAGTCGAGTTCCTTTTTCATCAATTGCTTCGCCTTCTCCTGTGAAGACTGCATATTCTCATTGAGTAATGCTTTCTTTTCCAGGTAGTCCGAATAGTTACCCTGGTAAGAGCGGAGTTTGCCACGATCCAGCTCAATGATCTGGTTACAAACTCTGTCAAGGAAATATCTGTCGTGTGTTACGGTCAGAAATGTTTTATCAGGCTGCTGAAAAAAAGTCTCGAGCCATTCCACCATCGCCATATCGAGGTGATTGGTTGGCTCATCGAGCACTAACACATCAGGTCTTGACAAAATGATCATGGCCATAGCAAGGCGTTTCTTCTGACCGCCGGAGAGTTGTTGGATCGGCTTTTCAAGATCTTCGATATACAACTGATGCAACATCTGCATGATAGTGGATTCGATATCCCATGCGTGCTGATCATCCATTGCGATAGCGGCCTTCTGCAAAGCTGTTGCATCACCTCCTTCCAGGGCCTTGTGGTGATCGCCCCATGCCTTGATCTCAGGGAGATCAATACTCATGATGGCATCCCGGATCGTATCGCCGGGTAAAAAATCAGGTTCCTGATCCAGGTACCCAATGCGGATGCCGGGAGCTGCCAGCACCTTGGCATGCTCACCTTCTGGGGCAATAATGCCGCAGAGGATCTTCATGAGCGTGGTCTTACCGCTGCCGTTCTGTGCGATCAGGGCTATCTTGTCGCCCTGGTTGACCCTGAGCTCTATATTATCTAAAAGGATTTTCTCGCCGTAGGATTTGGAAACGGACTCCAGTGTGACACAATTCATTGTCGCAAAGCTAATGCATTGCCCATGGGACAGGGCATCGGTAAGAAAAAGAGGTGAAGGGGTGAGACTTAAAAAGGGTATTTGTGATAAAATGGTTTTTGGGGTTTGTGGGATTATAACTGGGTTTTGCTGTGTGTCTTAGCCGGTTATAAGTTTCTTTTGGTCTGAAAGAGGTTCAAAATCTGATCATGCAGGATTGAGGAATATAAGGAAGCCGACGAATGCTGCCAGCATCAGCAAGATGAGCCAGAATCTCATATCCATCAGGAAATGGTCCTGTCCCACAAAGTTTTTCTTTGTTGTTGCCCTTTCTTTAGCCTCCATGACTGCCTGCTTTATGTTTAGATCTTAGTTTTAGTTAAGCCCTTTGACGTATTAACTTTCAAAAAGGATACCATATCATTTTAACGTAATATGAAATGTAGGGGATAAAGGGTAGGATGATATATAATCCTCTGATTCAGGGAGGTATACAGATAGGCTTATAAGCTTATGGGGTTATGAGCTTATACGTTTATAAGTTTATAAGTTTATGGGGTAAGGGGGTGGTTAAGTGGGTCGAGGTGCACCCGACCAAAACTCCTGCGTCATGAGACTGACGTCGTCAGTCTTTAGTCTTCAGTCTTTTGAGGATACTTTTCACCAATCCGGGTCCTGTATAGATAAGGCCGGAATAAGCCTGGATTAAATCTGCACCTGCATCAAGATGTTTCTTTGCCCCCGTATAATCTTCAATTCCGCCAACACCGATGACTACAAAGCGATTATTGCTTTTCTCTTTTAGATGTTTGACAACTGAAACGGCCATATTTAGCAGCGGGGCGCCACTCAAACCTCCAGCGCCCATGGAATCAATAATCTCTTTTGACTCAGACAGCCCGCTCCTGGTGATCGTCGTATTAGTTGCAATCACACCGGTGAGGTTAGTCTCCATGATGATGTCCACGATTTCATCGAGTTGCTCAAGGGTGAGATCAGGGGCTATTTTCAAAAACACGGGTTTGTCGTCAGGATTATTTGTCTGTAAAGCGGTCAATAGTTCTGTAAGAGGTTCTTTATCCTGAAGAGCACGTAGGCCGGGCGTATTAGGTGAAGAAACGTTGATGGTGAAATAATCTACGAGATGGTATAGCCTTTCAAAGCAAATCAGGTAGTCGTAGGCCGCGTCTTCGTTAGGGGTGGTTTTGTTTTTTCCGATATTGGCACCCACGATCAGCCCTGGTGGTCTTTTTTTCTCAAGCCTTTCTGCCAGCACCTCTACCCCATCATTATTAAAACCCATTCTGTTGATCAGCGCTCTTGAATGTATAAGCCTGAAAAGTCTGGGTTTCGGATTACCAGCCTGAGCTACCGGAGTGATCGTGCCTACCTCAATGTGGCTGAAACCGAGCGCTGCCATAGCATGGAGGTAAAGTCCGTTTTTATCAAAACCTGCCGCTAGCCCAACCGGGTTTGAAAATTTCATCCCCGCCACTGTTCTTTCCAATGAAGGATGATGCACCTGAAATAGAGCCCTAAATAGCGCTTTTCCGCCCGGGATCCTAAGCACCAGCATAAACCACCACATGGTGATATGATGGGCGCTCTCAGGGTCTATACGAAAGAGGAAAAATTTGAGCAGACGGTACATGACCGCAAGATATGACCCTCACCCATTTTATATCCGTAAGGATCCTGGAAAAGACAAATAATTACTCTACAAATCATAGATTCACAAAAACGCGAATAAAAACTTTCTATTCTATTGTTTCATGGATAAACTATTGGATGTGACCATTGATTTATTTGGCCCTCCCTGCAATTAATACCTAATTTTGGATGTTTGTTCTTCAAAAAATAAGCTATGAAAAATCTATTCCTCTTGATGGTACTGGCGATCAGCACCGATTCCCTATTCAGCCAGGAAGGAAATCCGAACACCATGTCCGTGCTGGTCAATAGTAAGGAATACAAAACGGAGCCCCACCGCATCAAGATCGGTGCATACGGCTATATCACCGGCAATGCCATCAGTCCCGATATATCCCTGCGCATCTGGCTGGGATCGTTTGATGGCAGAGATCTGAACGAGCCGGGTTCATACCTCATCATCGGTGAGGATGAAAACTATAAAAAAAGCGACAGCATTAATGCCGCCTACCTCACCGGCAAGTACAAAGGAATAGCGTATGTGAAATATGTAGAAGAAACCAAAACACCACGAATGGAATATCACGTAGGTGAGTCAGCCTTTAACGGAGAAACTATTGATGTTGTCAATGGACCTGACGGGTATCAGGATATCACTTTCAATGTAACGCTAGAAGGCTCCATCTGGAAAGAAAAAACATCTGCCACGGCCTTTGGCGGCCTTAATAGATTGACGAATAAACTGCAGGATAAAGCTGTCACAGGTGCTACCGGCTTTGAACAAAACATAGATCCGGAAGGCGCAGGATACAAGAGACAAACCACGCTGGATACTATAAAGTTGACGGAGGGGAAGGTGCGGATAAAGATATGAGTTGTGAGTTGTGAATTGTGAATTGTGGCATGGGTAGGATGAACTGGGAGACGCCAGGCTTTAGACGCCAGACTCGCAGACTTCAGACGCATGGCACGAAGGAAATAAGACAGCCTCAGGCTGCATGGGTTGGATGAAATGGGAGACGCCAGACTCGCAGACGTCAGACTCGCAGACGTCAGACGCATGGCACGAAGGAAATAGTGCAGCCTCCGGCTGCAAATAATACTCACAACTCACAATTCACAACTCACAATTCACAACTCACAATGATTAATCTTCTTGATCCGGTATAAGATCAAGTTTATCCCTGAGGGCATTGATCAATGGATTCTTCGCTGACAGGAGTTCAAATTTTTCGCGATTAGAGAGGAGTTTTTTGGGTTTGATCAGGTCACGGCTTTTGTCGAGATCCGGATCGATATCGATGACAATTTGGAGTTCTGCTATTCTCACCAGGCTGCGCAGGCCATCGAGTAGATTAGACTCAGCGGTTATCCTGTTTTTTCCAGTCTGGTGACCTGTACGGATGCAGATTGTTTTTTCGCCTTTAATCTCTACAATAGCTTCGAGCATGGTCTGCTTGAGCGATGGAGAAGAGTGGCTTTCAATATATTCCTTCCAGAAATCAAGTAATGGCGAGAGCGCGAGTACTGGAATTTTTTTCTTTTCCTCTTCATGCTGGTCTTCGGCCTTCTTCCGCAGGCTACCTAATCCTTTGAGTGAAGGAATGGCTAAGTCGGATGACTGATCGGCTAGCGAACCAACACTACCAGACAAAGATTGAAGTGGTGTGCTATCCTTTTTTACAACAGGCTCCCTATGCTCTTGATACGCATCCTTAGTCGTTATTTCCGGCATAGCGTCTGGAACTTCTTCAGCCTTTGCGTTTCCGTTTTCAGGCTTTGGTGTTGGTGGAAGAAAACTTACTGATTGATCAGGCTTTTTTTTTTCGGCCCCTGAAGGAGCGATCGTTTCATTATCCTGACGGCGGTGCATGTAGCACATACGGACCAGAGCCATCTCGATGTGCAGCCATTTGTTGAGGGCGCGGCTGTAGTTAATTTCACATTGATTGATCAGATCGAGGTAAGTGATCAGAGAAGATTTACGGATAGCCTGAGCCTGGAGCATATACCTTGCTTTTATTTTATCCCCATGCGTAAGCAAAGTGGCGGTAGCTGTGTCTTTGCATAACAGCACATCGCGCAGATGCTCTGAAAACCCACCTATAAAAGCTTCTCCTTCAAAACCACGTTTCTGAATATCTGCCAGGGTCAGAAATACGTCTGTCATATCCTCACGCATCAAAGCGTCAGTCATCCTGAAAAAATAATCGTAATCAAGTAGCTGCAGACTTTCGAGTACACCCGCATAGGTGATATTGCCTTTAGACTGACTCGCGATCCTGTCAAAAATGGACAAGGAGTCTCTCAAGGAACCATCGCCCTTCTGGCTAATAATGACAAGGGCTTCGTCTTCCGCCTGAATACTCTCCGTCGTACAGATGGATCTGAGATGCGCCGCGATCTCCGGCACAATGATGCGTCTAAAATCAAAAGCCTGGCACCTGGAAAGAATGGTGGGCAGGATCTTGTGTTTCTCCGTCGTCGCCAGGATAAACTTTACATAGGGAGGTGGCTCTTCAAGCGTCTTGAGGAATGCGTTGAAGGCAGACTGACTGAGCATATGTACCTCATCGATGATGTAGACCTTGTATTTACCCTGTGATGGTGGCACCCGAACTTGTTCTACCAGTGCCCGGATGTTTTCCACAGAGTTATTTGACGCTCCATCCAACTCAAAAATATTGAAGGAGCTGTTGATATCGAACGCTTTACAGGAAGGGCAGACATTACAGGCTTCACCTTCTTTGGATAGGTTTTCACAATTGATGGCCTTGGCCAGGATCCGGGCTACTGTGGTCTTGCCGACCCCTCGAGGTCCGCAGAAGAGGTAGGCATGGGCCACTTGTCCTGACAGCAGGGAATGGGTCAGTGTATCGGTGACATGTCCCTGCCCTACCACACTGTCGAAGGTGTGGGGCCTGTATTTGCGGGCGGAAACGATATATTGACTCATACGGTATGCGGGAGGGCAAAGGTAAGGTTTTCGGTGTCAATGTGTGATGACCGGTTGGCGGAAGAGGCTGAAAGGGCTAAAGGGGCCGAAGGGTATAGGGTAAGGGATAATGGAGCAAAGGAACAAGGGGCTGAGGAAAATAGG
>JAWXAW010000153.1:0-16386 GCA_034439675.1 Saprospiraceae bacterium
AATTGATCCGCCGATCACAGATCACCAGATAATCTATATTCCTACCATTCCTTACCCTACTTTTGCTTCCGTATTTGAATCATGCCCGTCATCGTGAACACTAAGCACCCGGATACCCCTGATATCCCTCTCCTGCTTGAGGTTTTCAGGTCCAGAAGTGAGCTACAGAAGATTCTGTGGATCACAGGGATATGGGTATTCTTCTCAATCGGCCAGTCCATGTATGATTACATGGTGCTCCTCGCTGCAGATGTGGCACCTGAGGGATATGCATTCTGGACGAATATGCTGATCAATGCGCTAGCGACCATCCTGGCCGGTCTGATCGGTGGTGCGATCCTGGTGAGTTATCTTCAGCGATGGGTGAGGAACAATCCTTACGGACAGGCTATCCTATTTATCCTGTTGGCCTTTACCCTCATTATTTGCTTCGTAACGATCCTGGCCTTTGTCACCAGGGCAACCATCACGGGAGATGAGCATATTGAAAGACAAGATCTTTTTTATCACATTGGTGCCCATGTACGCAGCCTTCGATTCCTCAAAGATTATTTCCTGTGGCTGTTTATCGTGTTGTGTACGATTGCAGGATTTATGGTCAACGACAAGTATGGGCCTGGCAACCTTCGCAGTTTCTTCATGGGCAGATATTTCAGACCGCAACGTGAAGAACACATCTTTATGTTCCTGGATCTGCGCAGTTCAACTTACATTGCGCAGGTTCTGGGTGAACAACAGTATTTTAATTTTATCAAGGATGTCATCAGAGATGCCACGCCTGTCATCCTCAAGCACAAAGGAAGGATATACCAATATGTCGGTGATGAAATCACGGTGAGTTGGTGGATGAGCCAGGGGCTCAACAAGCTCAATTGTATCCGTTGTCCGATGGAGATCAGAAAAATATTTAATCACCGATCGTCATACTATACCGCACAATATGGTGTGGTTCCCGATTTTAAAGCAGGCCTGCATTGCGGCCCAGTCATGGTAGGCGAAATCGGTGTAGTCAAGAGAGACATCGCTTTTTCAGGTGAGGTGGTAGGAACAGCTGCACGCATTCAAAACCGGTGCAATCATCTTGAAGTAAACCTGCTGATCTCCCAGGATCTGAAAGACCTATTGCCATGGGAAGGTTCCAGACTGATACCTGAACACAAAGGGGACCTCTTGATCAAAGGGAAAATGGTGAATCTGCCACTCTATACCGTGAATGCAGAATAGCAGCGATGCACTTAGTCTACTATTTTCTTTCGCTTCAGATCATTGAGGTTCACTCTCAATCCAAGGTGTTTACTTGATCCTGCCTGATGATATATGGCAAAGCCATAATCCAGGATAAAGCTTTTAACATTTATCCCTACCCCCGCAGAAAATCCAGCAAGACTGCGGAGATTGACGACTGACAATTCCTGGTGTCGCTGATAATTATAACCCAGTCGCAACATTAAACTTTCCTTCTTCCCGATGAGAAATTCTCCACCGAAAGTCAGGTGTTTGAAGAAATTATCAACACTTTGTCCAAAGTCACTAGGTTCTGAAGGAGCTTCACCTCCAAAATCATCACTTGTCTCTTCATCAAGCGGACTGGTATAGCGAAGGTCCCAGCGGTTGATATCATGCATCAGGATCGAAAGCCTGAAAGGCACATACTTTAATCTCTTTGAAAATCCGAACTGAAAGTCTACTGGCATCCTGCCTTTCTCATCACCTTCATAATATCTGGAAAACTGAAAACCAACGCCGCGCAGCACAAGTGCATAGTGATTGAATCCATCCTCACTGCGATACGTAATGCCACCATCAAACAAAAGCCCGTTTGAAGTATAGGTCTCCAACGTAGACTGTATATACTGCAATTGCACACCAGCGGTCATGCGCTCATTCAGCTCCTTTGAAATCCCTGCATTGATGGAAAGGTCTTTGGCTTTAAACTCGCCTTCAATATTACCCATTTGGTCTGCAGCAATAAATTTGCCATAGGATAGGTAATGCACCCCTCCATGGATCATTGACTTCATGCCGGGGATATACTTTGCAAAACCTGCATACCCATTGTCTATACCGGCAAAATGAAAATTGTGCTGAAAAACAAAAGAGTTGTCCATGGTGATATTCAGCATCCCGGGATTGCCACCGATCAGGCCATAATCGTTAGTAGCAGCCGCGATCTGGCTGCCCCCTAAGGCCGTAGCCCTTGCAGAAGTCGGTAGCTTGACAAACTCGAATACCTGCTCACCACCGCGCTGACTCCAGGCCGCAGTAATGCAGCTGACCAACAGGAAAAGTATACCACTACTCCTTCTTCCAGACCGTATAACACCGGCCGGAATCGCAAACCATTTCTTTTTGTAAATGTCCTGATTCATCATAGAGTTTTAATCTACCGTCTTCATTCGGGCCATGAAGATAAGTTCCTTCCGCTAGTATCTTTCCGTTTTGATGATATTCCTTAAAAGGCCCCATTTCTTCATTGTTGATCATGGTCACTTCTTCAAACAAATTTCCGTCACGGGTGTATTTTCTCCATTGGCCATGCATCGCCCCATCTATATAGTATCCTTTGAGTTCAATGGTGCCCTCTGGAAAATAATATTCATACAGGTCATCCAGTTTCCCATTCTTGTATCGCTCCCTGATCTTGACTTTTCTATCCGGATAGTAGAGTTCACGGATACCATCAGGCTGCCCCTGGTTTAATACCCCTTTTTCCATCAGGATGCCGGCTGAATCTGTTTTGGTATAGGGCCCATGATGCTGACCTGTCTGAGGGTCATTTATATAGGTCGTTATAAATCCTAAATCCGGGTCTGTTTCTACGACTGTCTTTCCCTTCGAACAACCCACCAATGCGAGCAGGACGAAGCTTAAAAAACGGAAGTGTAGTGACATCATCCTTAGAAAACGAATGACTTAAAATGAAATTGCCCGGGCAGTTAATTGTACCCGGGCAATTTTTATAAAGTTTCGCTTATACCGTTTCTATTAATAGAAATTGTACCTGCTGTCTTTTATATCGGCTGCATTCTTTATAGCCTCCATCAATCTGCTGTCAACACTACCCCTAGCGGTCATGGACACCTGACGACGAAAGGCCGCGATATCAGTAGAGATACTTGCCTCCGTACGCTGGATGACTTTCACCATATATACCCCATTGGCGCCGATGATCGGACCTGCGGCTTCATTATTATTTAAAGCTGTCACTTTTCCGATCAACGTGCTTTCATTACCCAAACCCTGGAGATATGACATATTGAAATTGACGTTATTGAAAGTATCAATCTCAACGCCAAACTCATTAGCTACTGTGTTCATGTCTTTCCCGGTCATTTTGGCTGCCAGGATTTCGCCCTTCTTCTTGGCCGTAACCTGAGCAGAGAATGCCTCCTTGGCTTCTGCCAGTGTAGTAATACCTGCTTTGACAATGGTCTTTAATATAGGAACCACATAGCGTGCATTATAGAACAATGTCGGTTCATCATAAACAAATACTTCCGGAGCAACCATACCGGCCTTAGTGCCAGACTCAAATGCCCATCGAATGATATCCCTGGAAGTACCATCACTCCCAAGTGTGGAAAACTGATATGCATTTGCTGTCAAACCTTGTGCTGTTTCAAGGGTCAGTTCAGGTTTCTTTTCAAGTGCGGCTTTGAGCTCATCGAGATTGCGGTTCTGTCCGCTAAACTCAAGAGCATCATCATATATAGCTGCCTGTGTTTCTTCGGACGGCACAATAGGCTCTGACAAATAGGCAAGTTTTACACCTTGAGCATTGTCCATATATTTGCGGCCTGTGATTTCAATAAGGTGAACGCCAAACTGGGTAGTAACGACCTTCAATTCTCCGGGAGTACCAGTATAAAACAATATGTCATTGAAAGGTTTTACCATTCTTCCGTTTTGTGACCAACCCAGACCTCCGCCACTTTGACCACTACCATCCTGGCTGAAACGCATAGCCAGTGAATCAAACTTGCCGGCGCCAGCTTCGATGACGGTTTTAAGACTGTCCAGTTTTTTGGTAGCTGCTAAAATCTCATCAGCTGTTTCCGCTCTGATAAGAATATGACGGGCATCCACAGAATCCGCGATTACCTTTTTGTCGAGCACCTTAAATGCCTTGTATGCCACTCCATCTATATATGGACCGTATACTGTTCCGATCGGAAGGTCAAATACAGTATCTGCAATAGCTTCTACCAGGTCCGCCTTTTTAAAATAGGTGGCATCTAACACGCCATAATTATTCTCCACAAACTGGGAATCATTATCCGTCGTGCGGAAAGCTTCGATACGCTCAGTGATAGCCTCACGAACGATGACTGAGTCCTCGGGAGTTGGGGTCACGTTGAAGACAACAAAATCAACTGTCCTCATTTCTTCTTTGCGTTTACTCGCTCCTTCATTCTCTTTCATCCAAACTTTGTAATCGTCATCCGTGAGCTTGACATCAGCATCTGCTACCTTATCAAAAGGGACTACGGTGTAAAGAAAATCCAAGGAGGATCCTTGCTCTGCCTGGAGCTGTTGAGCCATCCAGGTTGGGGTATAGATTGTTTTCTTAACCAGCGTAGCAAGTTTATTCTGGAGTCTGTCTTTGATAATCTCCCCTGTTTGAAACTTCCAGAATTCCTCGAGTTGCGGCTGAAGCTTACCTGTGCCCAGATTGGCTTTGATCTGATCTAGTGTAGCTCTGTCCATCTGGCCGGTATTAGGATCACGGAAATTGCGCTGGATGATCGGGCTAAGGCGCTGACCAAACTGAAGCTCTTCCATTTCTTCAGGACCAACGTGCAATCCGAGGGCTTCTGATTCTTCTTTCAGCAATTGCTCCTCGACCATATAATTCCAAATATAGTTACGCTGGCCGTATACGTCAGCAGTGGCATTTGGATAAAGGATACGTTCAGCACGCTGAAATTCATTCCAATCTAGTTCTTCACCATTGACCTGCCCGATAGTAAATTGATTTCCACTTGACTTCGAAGCGGCACCTACCATATCCATGGCCACAAAGCCTCCAAGACCTAATGCGAGCATAAGGATCAGGAGCCAGCTGTGTTTACGAATCTTACTAATTAAAGCCATAATAATAAAACTATATATGTATATTGATGTTAATACGACATTTACACAATAATTTGGCGTTTATTTTGCCCCATTTTGTGTAACTTTTCCAAAAAAGCCCTGCAAAAGTACAATGTTAAGCATGGATTATCAAATATGAACGGCAAGAAAGGCGGAGGTGAAGGCGGAGGCGGAGGGATAAATGGCAATTCATATGAATCGATGACCCTTTTGACCAGGATCGATTAAAGTCCAACAAAGATTTAATTTTGTGTTTTTGATTCAGGAGGCAGGAGGCTACGGGGATCCTAGCTCAAATCACCCATTTCTCTTTATCTCACTTTCCAACCGTCTTACTCTCTTACTTTCTCACTTTCTCTGTCTTACTGTCTCACTTTCTCACACATGAGTACCCGCAAAGCCGCTATAGGATTCATCTTTGTCACCCTCTTGATCGATGTCATCGGCTGGGGGATTATCATTCCTGTGATGCCCACGCTGATCAGTACGATGGAGCATGTGGATACCGGTGACGCGTCCAGTCTCAATGGATGGATGTTGTTTGCTTTCTCGCTGACCCAGTTTCTATTTGCTCCGCTGGTGGGTAATCTAAGCGACAAATACGGCCGGAGGCCGATCCTACTGGTTTCGCTTTTTGGATTTGGTCTGGATTATATCCTGATGAGTTGGGCTCCTTCTATCGAATGGTTATTTCTGGGAAGGGTTATCGCAGGAATCACCGGGGCCAGCTTCACAACTGCCTCTGCGTATATCGCCGATATCAGTGATGATAAAACCAGGGCGCAAAATTTCGGAATGATCGGTGCTGCTTTTGGAATGGGATTTATACTTGGGCCTATCATTGGAGGATTACTTGGCACCTTTGGGCCTCGGGTACCTTTCATCGCTGCAGCGGGCTTGTGTTTTTTAAACTGGTTGTATGGCTATTTTATTCTTCCCGAGTCCCTATCCAAGGATCATCGCCGGCCAGTTGACTGGAAACGAGCCAACCCGTTAGGCTCACTGCTTCATTTGAAAAAATATCCTGACATCGGCTATTTACTTGTAGCCATGGTACTCGTATATCTTGGAGCGCACGCGGTACAGAGTAATTGGTCATTTTATACGATAGAACGATTTGGCTGGGGTGAAAAAATGATTGGTATTTCACTTGGTGTAGTGGGACTGTTAGTAGGCGTGGTGCAGGGAGGTCTCACACGAGTGATCAATCCGGTGCTTGGCAATGCACGCAGTATTTATATCGGTTTGATCTTATATGCTGTAGGCATGTTACTCTTTGGGTTAGCCACATCAGGATGGATGATGCTGGTCTTTCTTATTCCATATTGCCTAGGTGGTATTGCAGGGCCAGCATTACAAGCCACCATCACGAGTGAGGTGGATGTACGTGAGCAAGGTGAATTGCAAGGTGCCTTGACCAGCCTGATGAGTGCTACATCCATTGTCGGTCCACCAATGATGACTAATTTATTTGCATGGTCTATCAGACCGGGCAGTCCTATTTATATGCCAGGTGCCCCGTTTTTTCTGGGCAGTTTTCTCATGCTCATAAGTGCTGTTGTGGCTTTTGTTTCTTTTAAGAAACATCAGAAGAAAAAGTATTGAATTGTGAGTTGTGAATTGTGAGTTGTGAGTTGTGAAAGGTGGAAAGTTGATAGGCTGATATATTGATAGGCTTATAGGTTTATAAGTTTATATGTTGTTGGGTTTATAGGCTTATATGTTGATGGGTTTATACGTTTATAGGGTTAGGGGGTTAACCTATCGATCATTTCGAATCTTACAATCGCATCGGCATGATGAATCAATATCCTTTCTCCCTGAAAAATCTATTTCCAATAGCAATAGGTAATAAAGAGAGGGGTCGGGGATCAGTTTAACGGGAGCATGACATGGACCAGATTTATCTTGCCATATTCATGTCTCTCTTGTAATACCTATTCTCCGAAAAATGAAAATAAAAGCCAATGAACAGTGACAATAGTGAAAAGAAAAAAACAATATTGACTGCATAACCAAATAAAGCTGACATACCGAACCAGTCCCATTGATGGCTGATCAATATGCTAAAGACAAGTAGAAATCTTCCAGCTTCTGCCATGGGTGCATAGCTGATTTTATCCATCAATGCAGTGATGCTAAAAATGGAAACAAACAAAAATAGTCCATAGAGCAAAACGTCGGGAAAGCCAATAGCTCCAATCCTCAGAAACAAATCCATTGTAAATGCAAGTAACACCCCCATTTGTATCCAAGACCACGCCATCAGTTTGACGGAGACATGCGTGTCATACTTTTCTAAGTGATACACATCATCTACAATCCCCACCGGATACTTTTCTTGGACATCCTTAGGTCTCCAGCCAGTAGGCATAAACCATATTTTGACCTTGTCCTGCCAGTTTTTGGTCTGAATGGCATCCTTCATGATCAGCCAGATATGCTGCACACCGATAAGCAAAGGATTCCAGGTATGGACCGGACGCTTGACACCATAAACCGGGAGCACGTCTTTCAACTCAGGTTGGAATGTGCCAAAGAGCTTATCCCAGATGATAAATATCTGTCCAAAATTTTTATCGATATAGACTCTATTGATGGCATGATGAACACGATGGTGGGATGGTGTAACGATAATGTATTCTAGTAGCCCCATTTTATCGATGAGCCTGGTGTGGTACCAGAACTGTGCAAAGAGCTGAATGGGTGCAATGATAGCAATGACTTCCACCGGCACACCGATGATCGCTGCAGGTAAAAGGAAAATACCAACAAAAGAAAACACCTCTGATATACTCTGCCGAAGTGCACAAGACAAATTAAACTCTTCACTGCTGTGATGGATGATATGCCGGTTCCAGAACACATTGACCGAATGTTCCATCCGATGTATCCAGTATCCTGCAAAATCCTTTGCGATAAACGCCATGACAAAAACATACCATTGTGTGCCGATATCAAAAATAGCTACACTGTCGACCAGCCATGCATAGCTGAGGATAGCAATGGATAATCCCAATACATCTTTGACAATATTGGATATACCGGACGTCAGGCTGGATATCATATCCGGTCCGCGATTGATCTTTACACCCATCTTCCATGAAACCAATGCTTCGAGGCCAATCAGGGCCAAGAAGGCCGGAATGGCGTAGGTTAGGGCTTGGGCGTATGATTCCATGGGAGATAAAGATAAATTATCGCTGGAGAATCATGCCCGTCTCTTAAAGCATAATGAATGGGCATTTTTGGTGCTTGATGGAGAGATTACTGAATTGAATCCATTGCATAGGGCACCTAATTTCGAATTGATTTTTTCGACGTAATTTATCCATTAAATGGATTTCTTTACCCCCTTTTGCCCCCTAAATGGGGGTGCCTGTTTTCGAGGTGAACTCTCTTTACCCCCTTTGCCCCCTAAGTGCAAGTACCTGTTTTCGAAGTGATTTTCCTCACCGATCTCTACTCACTAAATGTTGCCATCTATTTACGAAATGAATTATTTCCTTTCAACACTATCATAAGGACACACTGGACAAAGCGAAAAAACCTGCGGCATAGAAATATTTTCAATCCCTCTTGACACAAATCACTAAGGGAATATATTTATCTACTTCAAATCCGGCTTCACCATGAAAACAAACATGCACCTTGGGGTGCCCAATCGATTATTTACCTACGCCAGGCAACTACGCCAGCAACCCACCAAAGCAGAACAAATACTTTGGGTGACCTAAAACCAGAAGTAGCAAAGCCTATAATTAACACAAAACTGATCAGTAGATCCTTCATCTTTTATTATTCATCACCATTGATTCCATTATCAATTATCAGGTTGCAATTTTCAATTTTCAATTCTCTTCCTTTTCCAGTGCTTTCGCACATGCATCCAACTGTGTATAAAACTCCTCGCCCTTAGCACGAATTATTGCATTTTTTAGAAACTTGTAAACCGGCACCTTAAGTTTCTTACCATTCTTACATGCAGGTGCGCATATTTTCCATCGATCATAATTCCATGCCTCTGTGCCATTGTTGAGGTATCTGACACGTATAGGATAGAGATGGCATGAGATGGGTTTAGGCCAGTCGATCTTTCCTTCTTCAAATGCCCTTTCAAAAGCACACTTCCCAATGCCCTTTCCATCCCAGATGAGATAAGCACATGCACCCCCTTTTACAAGCGGCGTACCGAGTACTTCATTTTCTCCAAAGTGCGTCCCGAAGCCTTGCTCTTTCACAGCTTCTTGACTCTCTTCACTTAGGTAAGGTGCTACTTTCTTCCATACCTTTTTGATGATCGCTGGTTCTTCATCCAGCAAAGGTGCCCCCCATTCTCCTTCCCAGCAGCAAGCACCCTGACAAGCATCGAGGTCGCAGACAAAGTTTTTGGTCACGATATCATCACTGAGCAGTACATCATCTATAACAATCATGCGGCAAAGGTATTGAAAAGGCTAAGGCAAAGGGATAAAGGAAACCCCGAAATCAAATCAAATCAGGAAATTGAATTAATATTGCTTTCAAGCATTGGCGGCTCGAAAATATAGCGTCAAACTAAACTTTCTAAACTATACTGCCAGCGGCGGAATAACTAAACTTTCTAAACTCTGTGCCCATCTACCTAATTTGTCGAACCAGCATACATCAACCCATTAACCTATAAACTTATAAACCCATAAACCCATTTCTTAATTTTACCCCTCTAGTATAAAACCATTTTCAAATTAAACACAAAATCAAAATGATGAAATACCTTTTCGTTTACCTGGTCATATCCCTGATGTCTTGCGCTGACCGGACTACAGACACCAGCGCCCAATCCACAACCCCAACAACCTCTCCTGTCGCTTCCATCCCCTCAAAGGTTATTTCAGGTCCACAATCAACACTGTCCGGCACCTATTGGAAACTACTCGAACTCAATGGTCAGAATATAGAAGGCAAAACAGCCAAAGAAATGTACCTCGCTATTGATCCGAGCTCACCCCAGTTTAAAAGCCACAGCGGCTGCAACCTGGTGACCGGAGA
Organism: Saprospiraceae bacterium; assembly: GCA_034439675.1. Classification (GTDB taxonomy): domain Bacteria; phylum Bacteroidota; class Bacteroidia; order Chitinophagales; family Saprospiraceae; genus Opimibacter. Next base: position 10,126 of record JAWXAW010000153.1, read on the forward strand.
GGTCAAACGAGGCGGTACGGACCAAATGTGGTTTATCAACCTGCTCCCTACGACAATGGAATGCAATACGCCTGATATTGATTCAGAATTCCAACGAACTCTTGAATTAATCTCCTTTTACAAGGTTACCGGAAGGACACTCGTACTAAGTAAGAAAGGCAATGTACCTGTGATGACTTTTATGGCGAAGTAAGGGCTTAGAGCAAAGGGCAAAGGGCATAGAGAAATTCTTGAGCGCAAAATCTGGCGCCCATGCCAGAAATTGAATTGACACGGCTTTCAAATCGTGGACGCTCAAAGTCAGAGGGCATAGAGAAATTCTCGAGCGCAAAATCTGGCGCCCCTGCCAGAAATTGAATTGACACGGCTTTCAAACCGTGGACGCTCAAGGACAAATACCCAATCACCCAAACAATTACCTCCCCGTAACCGTTATCCAAATGGCTTTGGTAATTAAACCTTAACTTAGCGACCACATATCGAACATTATTTTTTCCATTCCCATGGACAGACTGAAAACCAAGTTTTACGAAAAAGCAATGACCTCCATTGCTGAGATGAAGCCATTTATCAAAGAACATGATGACACGATCATCGACCAGGTCACAATCGGACAGGTGTTCGGCGGTATGAGAGGCATCAAAAGTATGCTCTGGGAAACCTCCCTCCTGGATGCCGAAGAAGGCATCCGCTTCCGAGGATACTCTATTCCCGAGCTAAAGACCAAATTACCTTCCAGAGGCGGCGAACCTCTTCCAGAAGGCTTATTCTGGCTAATGCTCACAGACGAGATCCCAACAGAAGATGATGTCAATTGGCTTAGTGATGAGTGGGAACGCAGACGCCAGATTCCAGCACATACCTGGAAAGTCCTGGATAGCCTTGATCTTGACACACACCCAATGACCCAATTAGGCATCGGTATCCTTTCCCTTCAGGGTAAAAGCGAATTTTCACGCCAATATGCTGAGGGCATGAATAAACGTGACTATTGGGATGCCACGTATGAAGACGCTATGAACCTTATCGCCTGTCTTCCACAAGTTGCGGCATATATATACCGTAGAACCTATAAAAATAACGTACACATCACACCCGATGACAGCCTTGATTGGTCATCAAACTATGCCCACATGTTAGGCATCACTGAAGATGAAAACTTCAAGAGCCTGATGCGCCTATACATGACCATACATGCAGATCATGAAGGAGGAAATGCAAGTGCGCATGCTGTTCATCTTGCCGGTTCTACTTTAAGTGATGCCTATTACGCTTACGTCTCTGGTGTCAATGCACTAGCAGGACCTCTGCATGGACTGGCTAACCAGGAAGTGATCAAATGGATCTTTGAAATGGTCGATCACCTCGGCACTACAAAGCCAACTGCTGAACAAATTGAAAAATATATCAAGGACACTATTGCCGAAGGCAAGGTGATTCCAGGTTACGGTCATGCCGTCCTCAGAAAGCCAGATCCAAGATTCCTGGCACAGCAATCTTTTGCGATGAATCACATGCCAGATGATGATATCATCAACATCGTATGGAAAGTATTTGATATCGCTCCGAAAGTTCTTGGCGCCCTCGGCAAAGTAAGTAATCCATGGCCAAACGTAGACGCACACTCCGGCGCCATTTTGGTACATTACGGATTGAAAGAACATAATTATTATACTGTTCTTTTTGCCGTATCCCGCGCACTTGGCGTATTAGCTATGCTCTGCTGGAGCCGTATTCTGAATCTGCCACTCGAACGTCCGAAATCCCTCACATATGAGTGGATGAAGAAATGGGTTGAGGCAAGGAAACAGTGAGTTGTGAATTGTGAGTTGTGAGTTGTGAGCTGTGAGCTGTGAATTGTGAGTTGTGAGTTGTGAGTTGTGAATTGTGAATTGTGAGTTGTGAGCTGTGAGTGGTATTAGGTAATGTAATATCCTCTAACTCCTAGTTCCTAAATCCTAGTTCCTGACTCCTAGTTCCTAGTTCCTGATTCCTAGTTCCTGACTCCTAGTTCCTAGTTCCTGATTCCTAGTTCCTGACTCCTAGTTCCTAGTTCCTAGTTCCTGACTCCTACTTTTCACGCAATTCGCGACGAAGTATTTTCCCGACGTTCGTTTTTGGTAGTGATTCCCTAAACTCAATTTCTTTCGGAACCTTATAGGTAGTCAGGTTCTCTTTGCAATAATCAAGCAACTCATTCTTGGAGAGGCTGGAATCCTTTTTGACCACATATAGTTTCACACATTCACCGCTCTTTTCACTGGGGATACCAACTGCTGCACACTCTTTTACCTTGGGGTGGCTTGTCACAACATCTTCTATTTCATTTGGAAATACCTTGAATCCTGATACGATGATCATATCTTTTATTCTATCTACCACACGCAGATAACCGTCTTCATCAATAATACCTACGTCGCCTGTACAAAGCCAACCATTGCGGATTGTTTTTGCCGTTTCTTCAGGTTTGTTGTAATATCCGAGCATGACCTGTGGACCTTGAACCTGGATTTCTCCCGGCTGGCCGATAGGCTGCACAATATCATGCTCATCCGCGATTCTTACATCAGTTGAAGGAACTGGCATCCCTACCGTACCGATCCGTGCAGTGCCATCAAGCGGGTTGACAGAAACTACAGGCGATGATTCGGTCATACCATAACCCTCTACCAGGTTTCTACCTGTAACCTCACGCCATCGGTCATTGACTGTGCGTTGAATGGCCATCGCACCACCGACGGCTACTTTAAGGTGACTAAAATCAAGCGCCAGAAATTCCTTCTCATGCAGCAAAACATTGAATAGAGAATTCACGCCGGTCATCACGGTGATCTTGTGGTTTTTAAACTCCTTGATGACCGATTTACTATCACGGGCATTGACCACGAGCACATTCATAGAACCATAAGACATCATCGCCAGGCAATTGACCACGAAGGCGAAAATGTGATACATCGGCAATGGGCAAAGCGTTATCTCCTGCCCTTCCTTCATCTGCGTATCCAGGCATGCTTTGATCTGAAGCATATTGGACAGGAGGTTTCTGTTGGTGAGCATAGCACCTTTTGCTATACCGGTGGTACCCCCTGTATATTGGTGAGAAATGACTCGATCAGGCAGATCATCGAATGAATTGATTGTAAATTTTTTGCCTTGCTGGATCGCATCCCTGAAACAGATTGTATTCGGCAATTCGTATTTGGGAACCATACGCTTGACACTTCGCACAACAAAGTTGACCATAGGCCCTTTGATAGGTCCCAGCATTTCTCCGATACTGGTCAAGATGATGGTTTCAACTTGCGTTTTGCCAAGCACTTCCTGCAGGTGAGATGCAAAATTTTCAACAATGATAATCCCCTTCACTCTGCTGTCATTAAATTGATGCACCATTTCCCGGGGTGTGTACAGCGGATTGGTATTGACTACAATAAGGCCCGCCCTGATACACGCAAATAGTGCAACGGGATATTGCAACAAGTTGGGCATCATGATGGCGACACGGTCACCCGGTTTCAATCCCCGGGACTGGAGGTATGCGCCTAAGGCATAGGACATCTTGTCGACCTCTCCATACGTGAGTGACTTACCCATACAATAGAATGCAGGTTGAGATGCATATTTCACCAGTGCCTCTGAAATAAAGGCATTCAGATTAGGGTATTTATCGACATCGATATTAGCAGGAAGTCCTTTGGGATAGTTTTTGAGCCAGGGCCTTGAGTCCATTTTGATCTTAGTTTAGGTTGCGTTGGATTGATTTACCAATGTATGACTTTTCTTTTCGAAATGCTACCTGTGGGCAGCTCATTTCGCTAGCCAAAGAGGCCGAAGGGGCTAAAAAGGCTAAAGGGGCTAATTGACAAAATGGTGAGTGAACCCTTTTTAACCATGCTCCCATTATCCTTGGCTCACTTTATGCACTTTAAGGTTTTTAATTATATAAATTTATTTTTAGCGCAGAAGCGCAGTTCAATTCCAAAATTAATTGAAAGCCCCTTAGCCTATATCCCTTGCTCCTCAGAGGCTTCTTCTGCCTCTTTAGCCATTAAGGCCTCTTTAGCGTTTTAGCCTCTTCCGCCCTTAAGCCTTTTTCACCAACAACATTTTTCACTTTTCACTTTTCATTCTTCACTTAAATAGTTACCTTTGCGACCCGATTTTATTTCATCATTTAACCTCCGGTCCTGATTTTCAATAGATTAGGAACGTACAAACACAACAACCTTTCTGAAATGTCAGAAGAAACAACAAATCCAGAGGAGTCCCTCGAGACTTCAAGCACAGAAGCTACCGAAGCAGTAGCAACTGAAGAGGTTCCTGTAGCAGAAGAAACAACAACAGAAGAAACAACAACAGAAGAAACTGTCGCAGAAGTCCCGGTAAAAGAAGCACCAGCTACTCCCGAACCTGAAACCGCCCATGATGATTTTGATTGGTCTATTTCTAACAGGAACCAATACATCTATACCGCAGCGGAAAGAGAACGCCTTGAATCGTCCTACGATAAGACGCTTGGTGCTGTCAATGAAAATGAAGTAATCAAGGCCAAAGTGCACCAGATCACCGGTGGGGATGCGGTCCTTGACATCAACTTCAAATCTGACGGTCTGGTCTCCATGTCCGAATTTAAAGACATCGAAGGCTTTAAAATCGGCGACGAAGTAGACGTATACGTAGAACGCCAGGAAGATGAGAAAGGCCAGTTGGTTCTCTCCCGCCGCAAAGCAAAACTGCTCAAAGCATGGGAGCGCCTTGTTGATTCATTCAACAACGGCACGATCATCAACGGCACGGTCATCAGCAAAACCAAAGGTGGTCTGATCGTTGACGCAGGAGGTCTTGAAACATTCCTTCCCGGATCACAGATCGACATCAAACAAATTGTTGATTATGATCAGTTCGTAGGAAAGACCATGGAATTTAAGGTGGTCAAGATCAACGAGAATATCAAGAATGCAGTTGTTTCTCACAAAGCACTTATCGAAAGTGACCTTGCTGAACAACGCGAAGCCATTATTTCCGGCCTTGAAAAAGGTCAGGTACTTGAAGGTGTGGTTAAAAACATCACTGATTTCGGAGCCTTTATGGACCTTGGTGGCGTCGACGGTCTGTTGTATATCACAGACATCAGCTGGGGCAGAATCAACCATCCTTCTGAAGTACTTTCCATCAATCAGAAAGTACACGTTGTGGTGCTTGATTTTGATGAAAACAAAAAGAGGATTTCACTTGGTCTCAAACAACTGCAGCCACATCCATGGGATGTTGTTGGTGATACCATCAAAGAAGGCAGCATTGTCAAAGGCAAGATTGTCAACGTTGAAGATTATGGCGCATTCCTGGAAATCACTCCGGGCGTAGAAGGCCTGATCCACGTATCCGAAGTAAGTTGGAGCAATCAGCCAATCCATGCGAGAGATTATTTCACGGTAGGAAATGAATATGAATGTAAAGTCGTGACCATTGATCACGAAGAGCGCAAAATGTCACTATCGCTGAAACAACTCACGCCTGATCCATGGGGTGAGATCGAACAGAAATATCCTGTTGGCAGCAAACATACCGGTCGTGTGCAGAACCTTACACCATATGGTGTATTTGTTGAACTCGAGCAAGGTATTGGCGGCATGGTACATATCTCTGACCTTTCCTGGACAAAGCGATTTGCCCACCCATCTGAGTTTACCAAAATAGGCGCAGATTTGCCAATCCAGATTCTTGATATCGATCGTGAAAACCGCAAATTGTCACTCGGTCACAAACATGTGGAAGAGAACCCATGGGATACATTCGAGAATGTGTTCCCTGTAGGATCTTACCATGAAGCAACGGTGATCAAACGCGATGACAAAGGCGCAATCGTTCAATTACCATATGGTCTTGAAGCTTTCTCACCATCACGTCATCTCCGCAAGGAAAATGGCAAGTTGGCTGAGGTAGATGAAACCTTGACTTTCAAAGTGATTGAATTCAATCGCGATGACAAACGTATCATGGTTTCCCACCTGCGTTACCTTGAAGATATCCAGCGTGAAGCAGAGGATGTGGTGAAAGATGAGCGCAAGAAAGAAGGTAAAGAAACAACCAAAGTGATCAAGGAGCAGCAGGCTAAGTATGAGCCTACGACCCTTGGTGACATGGCTATGTTCTCACAACTGAAAGAGCAGTTGGCTGACGCAAAAGAAGCTAAAGGCAAAGCAGGTGCAGATGCAAAGGAAGAAGCCCAGGCTCCTGTAGTCGAAGCTCCTGTAGCACCTG
>JAWXAW010000154.1:0-3985 GCA_034439675.1 Saprospiraceae bacterium
ATCAACACATCAACCTATCAACACATCAACCTATCAACACATCAACCTATCAACACATTAACTTATCAACACATCAACCTATCAACACATCAACTCCTAAGCCAACAATCAACTCAGACATCAATGTCGTAAAAAAAAGAACGCCTGTCTTTCTTTTAAGACAGGCGCATCAAAACAAAACGAAAAACCAACTATATCTTGATGGGATTTTATTCCCTTTATAATCCTTTCTTTAAACGCACAGGGATGTCTAAATATTTACCGTTCCTATACACTTTAATATTTACAGAGTCTCCCACCTTGGACAGATCAATCTTCGATTTCAGATCATCAAATTTCTCCAGCTTCTTTCCATCGATTTCTACCAGCACATCATTTGGCAGAATGCCTGCATACTGAGCAGCACTTTTTTCACCAACTCCATCCACCAAGAGACCTTGATCTATTCCGATTCCGCGCTCTTTAGCCAGATCTTCATTTAATACAAACACTTCAACCCCCAAAGAGGTTCTCTCAATGTCACCCCCATTTTTAATTATGTCGTTTGCTATACTAATTGCCAGATTTACCGGTATCGCAAAGGAGTATCCTGAATAACTACCTGTTTGTGAGGCAATTGCGGTATTGATCCCCAGGAGTTTTCCGTACGCATCCACCAAAGCACCCCCGCTATTGCCCGGATTGATAGCCGCATCGGTCTGGATAAATTGCTCAATGGTCTTAGACCCTTGAATAATATTGAGATCACGCCCTTTGGCACTGATGATGCCGGCGGTAACGGTGGAGGTAAGGTATTCAAATGGATTGCCCACTGCCAGGACCCATTCGCCAACCCTGGCCTTGTCAGAGTCCGCATATTCTAAGGTTGGCAGGTTGCTGGCATCAATCTTTACGACAGCGAGATCAGTACTTGGGTCCCTGCCAACGATTTTAGCTTCATATTCCTTGCCATCAACCATTTTGATCAACACCTCATCAGCGAAATCCACTACGTGATTGTTGGTCAGAATATATCCGTCTTTGGATATGATCACACCAGACCCCGCGCCTTTGCGGATCATAGGGCCTCCGTATCCGAATTCAAAGCCACCCCCGTTTAATCCGAATTGTTCAAGGAGTTGTTGCATAGGATCTTGCTGACGTCGTCGCAGTTGCGCAGTTTCAGCACTCTCTGCAGCTTCGATCAGTACGACTACTTTTTGGGCGGCCTCAGCGGCGTCTGCAAAATCAGGCCCTGTGTTAACTGGCGTCGAAGTAGATACCTGGTGTACACCCTGGTAGCCAAGATTTTTTTCGGATGTCAGATGGAGTGCACCAAAGCAAATCAATCCACCCGTAATTCCAGCAAGTGTAAGTGAAAGAAATGATTTCATTGTTCCTCTGTTTTTAAAGTGAGTACATGCTTAAACGGGATTGTCGCCGGGTTGTTATCACTTTAAATTTCGTTTAACAATAGTTTAACAACAGATCGTTTGGGTTTGAAAATACCCTGCGACCTATCATCAGATCAGCCTGGGCTTAAGGGATGAGAACTTGTCACGCAGCTGTTTTTGAAAAAGCCGATAGATAAATGAATCAAGGAGTCCGGACAACTTTAAAGCTTTCGATCTGAGCGGTTCGGGGGCTGACTTTGTAAAGGTATCCAGAGACATCTTCCAGTTTGGTGTCGGTCCTTCTATTGCGAGCTGAGCTAAAAGGATATTCCATTTGGCGTCATTCGCCCAGCTTGATTCAGAATGTTCAGACAAGGTAATGTAGTGTTGAATTGCAGAATCGAAATCCCTGGCCAAAAATGCATTTTTTGCTGTCGCCCAGGCTGCAACATCTTCTGCGGCATAGGCAGCGTTATTGTCCCTACTCGGATTCGTCTCAATATTTCGAAGGGCAATGGATTCATGGGTGTAATAGCCGGCCAAAACATATAGCCCCGCAATCCCCACTAGCAGCAGAATAGTAAGCAAGCCAATTCGTTTGGAAAAAAAGCCCTGGCGCATCAATTCATCTTTGTCCAATCCGCGGAGCTTTTCTTTTAACCTTCGGTTTTTTTCATGCTGCAGGACCTTGAAAGCTGCTTCACTTTCCCTGACCAGTGTGCGGACAGCTGGATCAGAAAGGATAAGCTTTTCAAGTTGCGACCTGTCATCTGGGCTTATCGTGCCCAGCAGGTATTGATCAATTAAAGTTGCTAGTCTATGCTCGTCCATGTTGTGCTGTATAGTGTAATGACCCGGATTTGATATTCGCCCATAGGTAAGTGTCTTTAAACCCCTGAAATGTTACCCGAATTGACGATTTCTTTTAATTTTTTAAAACATTCATATTTGATTTTTCTGGCCATGGAGACATTGGAGAGGTGCATCATCCCGGCTATTTCCAGCATGGTATACTGGTTGATCCAAAGCATGAGGATTTCCCGGCACCTGGGGCCGAGCTTCAAAAACGCGGCTTCCATCTTTTCATTTTCTTCATGATCCTGGACCAGCGAATGCTGGAACTCGACTTCATATCCATACTTCTCCACGACATCACCGACCAGCACGATACGCTTATCTTTTTTTAGTTGGTTGAGGAACAACATTTTTCCGATGCCTATCCAATAGCCGGCAAGGGATCTGACAACGGCTGTATCCTGTTGAATCTTTTCAATCATGATGATAAAAGAATCGTGGACGAGATCGTCGGGGAAGCCGTTAAATTCTCCATGCTTCGAAATCAAGGTACGGAGATAGGAATAGGTGCGTTTCCTGTGCTTCAGATACAGGCAACTGATAGCAGTCTCGGCCCTGGAGCCTCCTGCCCTGATCTCCCGGAGATAGTCATCATCCCGGAGGAAAATGTGGCAATGCAAGTGATTCATATTGTTTTCAGACTGATGATCACAAAGCAAAATATATGCTCAGCGGCTACTGGGATAAGCCGCTGCACAAGTATACAAAATAGATACGTACTAAAACCCGTTTGAAAATATTTTTAAAATATTTTGTGTTGACGGTCACATTTGCCACTTCCCAATACACTTACCAGGTAGAAGAGGATTTTATTTTCTGGTACGTTGCATAACACCCGGTATTAATTGCTTCATCAGTCCACAGAAGAAGTATTCCTCATTTGCCAGTTGAACAGAGCCGGATGAGCACCCCATGCCATCCGGTTTTTTTAAAACGCTAATTGTATTCGCATGGCCGCACAGTGGTGGAGACATATTACCGATCTGATTTATCCGCCGCTGTGCGTGAGCTGCGGCCTCTTACGCCCATTGGACCAGCATATTTTTTGCCTCGAATGTTTGCATCAGCTTCCTGAAACAGGTTTTCATCTTCATGCAAAAAATCCTTTTGTCACGCATTTCGCCGGACGTATCCGCCTCCAGGCCGGAGCTTCTTTTTTATTTTTTTCCAGAGGCGGTGGCACCCAACGGATGTTGCACCAGATCAAATACAACAACCAACCTGACCTGATTACAGCCATTGGCAGATGGTATGGCAGACAATTGTTGAATGCTGAGCTCTGGAAAGGAATTGATGTGATTGTTCCAGTCCCCCTGCATTGGAAAAAACAACGAAAACGGGGCTATAATCAGAGTGCTGTATTTGGCGAGGCGATAGGGGATGTCATGGAAATTCCTTGCCATCCCAAGGCCTTGTTGCGTGTCACCCACGATAAGAGCCTTACCGGAATGAAACGCATGGAAAGAGTTGAGACGATCGGTAATTCTTTTGTGGTAGCCCGTCCGGCGCTCGTTAAAGACAAGCACATCCTTCTGGTAGACGATGTCCTCACGACAGGTGCTACACTCGAATCATGCGCCATAGCCCTTGAAGGAGCTCCGGTGGCTTCCATCCGTATGGTCACCATCGCCTGCGGGGAGATGTAAGACAGTAAGAGGTGTAAGACAGTAAGAAATGTAAGACAGTAAGAAATGTAAGACAGTAAGAAATGTAAGACAGTAAGAAATGTAAGACAGTAAGAAATGTAAGACAGTAAG
>JAWXAW010000155.1:0-18371 GCA_034439675.1 Saprospiraceae bacterium
AAGGCATCTCACAAATCCTGAATATCTTTCCACCTTCAATATCCGTACAACCATGAAGACCTTGCCCTGGACCGGCGTTTATCCCGCAGTCACTACGAAATTTACGGAAAAGGGATTCCTTGACCTGGATGCCTTTTTATTTGGAATCCATGCGCAAGTCAAAGCAGGCGTGGATGGTATTATCATAGGCGGATCCCTGGGAGAAAGCAGTACCATCACGCATGATGAACGGATAGCGATGTTATCCGCCACACTGGAACAAATAGATCACGAGATTCCGGTATTGATCAATATTGCAGAAGGCTCCACTAAGCAAGCTGTTGCTCTGGCGCAACGGGCTGAGGCATCAGGGGCACATGGATTGATGGTGCTCCCGCCGATGATGTATACGCCTACGGATCAGGAGGTCATTGATTTTTTTTCTGATATAGCATCCGGCTGTGGTTTGCCGATCCTGGTTTATAACAATCCCGTTGATTACAAGATAGAAGTGACACCACGGATGTTTGAAATACTTTTAAAACATGATACCATCCAGGCCGTCAAAGAAAGCACGAGGGATCTGTCTAATGTCACCAGGTTGATAAATGCGTTTGGTGACCGCCTTAAAATCCTTACGGGGGTGGATACCATCGCGATGGAAGCATTGGTGATGGGCGCACACGGATGGGTTGCGGGATTAGTCAATGCTTTCCCGGCAGAAACAGTTTCAATATATCAACTGGTAAAAGCAGGACGCATGGAAGAAGCCAGAGCGATCCACAGGTGGTTCCTTCCGATTCTTGAACTTGATATCAATGCCCAGTTGGTTCAGAACATAAAACTCGCTGAACATATGACCGATCTCGGTAATGAATATGTAAGGTTACCACGCCAACCCCTTCATGGATCCGAGCGTCAACGCGTCATTCGAATTCTTGAAGCAGGCATCGCTACGCGACCTGTACTGCCGGATTATCTCCATTTATAAAGCTCGTATCAAATGATCACACAGAACATTATCGGTTTTCAATTATCGGCAGCCTCTGGCAAGCATATCCATGCTGCAAATCCTGATACACTCAATACTTTGCCGGAGACATTTTCTGTTGCAACAGCAGAAGAAACTGATCTAGCTGTCGTAAAAGCATACGAGGCCTTCAACATCTACAGAAAAATTTCCGGAGAAAACAAAGCAGCATTTTTGAGAGAGATAGCCAAAGGCATTGAAGATCTAGGACATGTTTTGGTTGATCGGATTATGCAGGAGACAGCCTATCCGGAAGCTAGGATTATCACTGAGCGGAATAGGACGTGTGCCCAGTTAAGGATGTTTGCGGAAGAAGCTATTTCAGGACAATGGAAACAAATCACTACTGATCCTACATTGCCAGACAGGACACCTGTTCCACGACCCGAACTACACAAGATGTTAGTCGCTATAGGTCCTGTAGTTATATTTGGAGCAAGTAATTTTCCACTAGCATATTCTACCGCTGGAGGTGATGTAGCCTCAGCATTGGCGGTTGGCTGTCCGGTTATAGTCAAAGCACATGAATCACATCTCGGAACCAATGCTTTAGTGGCTGAAGTCATCATGGAAGCCGCACGGAAAACTGGAATGCCTGATGGTGTATTTTCTTCACTCAACGGGGATGGATTGCATACAGGCCAACGTTTAGTTTTACATCCCTTGACAGCAGCAGTAGGTTTTACTGGATCAAAGCAAGGGGGAAGGGCATTATTTGACCTTGGACAGCAAAGAGAAAATCCGATTCCCGTCTTCGCAGAAATGGGAAGCGTTAACCCCGTATTTATTCTGCCGGGCAAGATCCGAAGTGAGATGAATGGTCTCACAGGTCAATTGGTCTCTTCGATGACGTTGACTGTAGGACAGTTTTGCACCAACCCGGGTTTACTGATTGTCTTGAAAAATCAGTATACAGATTATTTCATCAGTCAACTATCATCTGCACTGGAATTAATACCAGAGGCATCCATGCTCAATACTGGAATCCATAAAAGTTTCCAGCATGGTGTGGCCGCGATAAGGAAGGTGAAGGGAGTGATCATGATACAGGATCATCAACCTTCCGATGGGTTGCGCACAAAACCGGTGTTAGCAACTTTACCTGCCGATGTTTTTCTTGCTCATCCGCAGGCTCACCATGAAGTGTTTGGTCCGTTCTCGATCGTGGTCCTCTGTGAAGACATGGATGAAATGCATACTATAGCTGCAGCACTGGAGGGCCAACTTACAGCAACAGTGCAGGCAAGTGATGAGGAGCTTAACGAAGCTCATGCATTAATTGAAATTCTAATCCATAAAGCTGGACGCATTATCATGAATGGAGTTCCGACGGGTGTTGAAGTATGTGCAGCGATGACGCACGGAGGACCATATCCCGCGAGTACAGATAGCCGTTTTACAGCCGTAGGTCACCACGCAGTACAACGTTGGCTCAGGCCCGTTTCCTTTCAGAATTTTCCACCCTCATTATGGACGGCTATGGAGTACAGCTAGTATTTTCGTATGCCTTTAAAGTTATTAGAACACTCTAATAACTTTGAAATTACGATACAACAGTTTATCTATGCATATCTTTATTTTGCGAAAAAACACTTAACCACTTAAGTCTCAATGATGAACAAACTATTATCCATATTCATGCTGGGTGCCATAGGATTCACATCAGATATTTCTGCTCAGACAGATTCCAACATGGTTGCCGATAGTATGCCAGCAATGGACCCGATCAGAGCAGATCGTCCGGATCAATCCGAATCTTCCTTTCTGGTTCCTAAAGGATACTTTCAGATGGAACTTGGTTTTTCAATTACAGATACAGATCCGGGTTTTATATACACCTATCCTGCCGGGTTATGGAAATATGGGCTCACAGACAATTTTGAGCTCCGGTTGATCACCAATTATATCACTATCCAGCAAGAACCTAACCCGGATGTGAACGGCTTTCTGCCTTTAGCTGCAGGATTTAAAGCAAAGTTGTCCGAACAAAAAGGTGTTCTCCCAAAAATGTCCTTTTTAGGACATCTCCGCCTGCCTGGGGTGGTTTCTGAGGAATTTGAAACGACCTATCTCGCTCCCGACCTTCGTCTTGCCTTTGATCATATCGTGTCTGATTTTTTTAATGTTGGCTATAATTTCGGCCTCTTCTGGGATGGAGAGAATCCTGAACCTTATGTGTTTTACTCACTTACCACCGGGGTTTCAATTTCTGAAAGATTAGGTCTGTTTGCAGAGATTTTTGGAGCCACGCCACAGCGCGACAGTGAGGATCTTCCGCTATATGTTGATGCAGGGCTCACCTATTTGATTGGAAACAATTTCTTGCTGGATGTATCCGCCAGTCAGGGGATTACAGACAATGCCCCATTGCGCTATGTTTCTGCAGGGTTTTCTTACCGGTTTAAATTGTGATTTCTTCACCATCCATACTGCGTAATGCAGGTAGAAAGTGAAAAGTCTTTTTTACCTGGCCATACTTCTTCTCATCCTGTTTGAGGCAGCCAATGTATTTTTTATCATGCCCATGCCTGGAAGCCAGGAAATGGAGAGTATTGGGGTTGCTTATTTCCTTTATTCTAAACGTTGGATATTTAGAGGCTTTTTCGCGTTAATCGCACTACTAGGTATAAATCGGTCTTGGAAAAGCAACAGGTGGCTGACTATTTTTTTACTTGTCGTCTATGGAGGTGTGATATATCTGACCCATTTTAAAATGGCCGCTGATACCATGTTTTATCAGCCACGCCATCTTCATTTTTTGCCTGCAGAACAAAATTTTGTTGAGCCTGAAAGACTCATCATTGGTGTTACGCTCCATGGTGAAGCTAAAGCTTATCCGATACAATATCTTGGTTATCATCACCAGGTCCTTGATTCCATTGGTGGACAACCAGTCATCGTAACTTATTGTACAGTTTGCAGGACCGGTCGCGTATTTGAGCCCATAGTAGATGGTAAAGTGGAAAAATTCAGATTGGTAGGAATGGACCACTACAATGCCATGTTTGAAGATCACACCACTAAATCATGGTGGCGACAAGCTACAGGTGAAGCAATTGCAGGTCCGCTTTCGGGCCACCACCTTCCCGAAGTTCCTGCTATTCAAGCTTCTCTTGAGACTTGGTTAGAATTGTATCCCAACACCCTCATCATGCAACCGGATTCAAATTTCACGGAGATCTATGCTGCAATGAAGGATTATGAGTCTGGCCTGACGAGTGGCAGATTGACCAGGAGAGATTCCGCTTCATGGATGGATAAATCATGGATCGCAGGAATTGATCTGGGGGACATCAGCAAAGCTTATGACTGGAATGAACTTGTTTTAAAAGGGGTGATCAATGATGCACCAGCCTCCATTCCGGTCTCCATTGTGGTGACCCCTGACCAGAGAAGTCTCTTTGCCTTCAGGAGACATTCCCTTGAGCAAGAGTTAACGTTCCGAAATGATACCTTGACGGATGGTAGTGTAGATTATGCCCTCTCTGGAGTGGCATTGGATACAACTGCAAAAGCCCTCAACATGATCCCGGTTTATCAGGAATATTGGCATAGCTGGAAGACGTTCCATCCTGCTACTTTGAAATAGTTCTCATTGTTTTCTTTTTGTCTTAAAAGTTGAACTGATTACGATTGGTGGTGCTACTATCGGAAGGGCTATCTTTCAGCCCGTTTGGAAATGGTCAACCAGCGTCCAGACATTGGCAAAAACGAACAGTTGTGAAGCGCCACATTTCCAATACCATGTGTCTTGCCGGCTTAAAGTAAAAATGGATGATGGTACCATTCTGGAATGCACACGAGGTGACGTTTCATTATTGCCGATGGGCCATGATGCCTGGGTCGTGGGCAATGAACCCACTGTAGTTGTTGATTTCCAGGGCATGATCGATTATGCCTTGACGAAGTAATTCCTTCAACATTTCAAAGCCAGGTATTATGTATAGCGTACGCGATATTTTTCATCTGAAGTTTGGGCATTACAGGGAAGCTAAAATGCTCCCTGACGAAGCCTACAGCCATGGACTCCTGCCCGATGCTAAAGCCTCCAGGATAGTTACCGATTTCACAGGGGATAGTTACCGATTGATTTTAGAAGAAGGGTTTGATACACTTGCCGGCTATGAAAAAAGCCTGGCAGATGGAATGCATAAGCCTGAGTGGAAAAACGTGGTATGACAGATTTAAGTCTCATGTGGTCAGCAGCCATCGTGAGATACTCAAACAGGTTATGTAACAGAGATAGGCTGATACGAAGCAATTTTCAATCAAATGTAAAGGCCTTTTTTTTCAATGCCTCCTACATTCTAAGGGGTTTCTAATATTCGGACAAGGAAGTCTTTAATAGATGTATGTACATTTGTCCTTTCAAATCTGATTGATGGGCAAATACCTGGTTAAAGCACTGTTTATTCTTTTATTGGCCGTTCCCCTTGGAGCACAAGAGGATACCATCAGGTCTGTAGACTTGAAGGATGTCGTTGTAAAAGGATACAGGTTTAATGAAGTCACCGCAATGTTGTCAGAGGTACACGGCTCCTATATTATCGGCGGTCGCAAGAGCACCATCCTGTCCATTCAGGAGCTGCCAGCTAATCTTGCAGAGAAGACTGGCAGGCAACTGTTTGCAAAAATCCCGGGTGCGTTTATTTATGATATGGATGGCTCCGGCAATCAGATTAATTTTTCGACCCGCGGTCTTGATCCGCATAGAAGCTGGGAATATAATAGCAGGCAGAACGGTGTCATGATCAATTCGGATATCTATGGATATCCTGCAAGCCACTATAGCATGCCTATGGAGGCAATTAAGAATATTGAAATCGTTCAGGGAACTGCTGCGCTCCAATATGGAGCTGAGTTTGGGGGCATGATAAATTACGTCACGAAAAGCGCTGATACGACCAAGCCAATAGCTTTTGAAAGTTTAAATACAGTTGGTTCTTACGGATTATTCAGTTCCTATAATGCAATTGGTGGAAAAGTAGGCAAGCTAAGCTACTATGCATATTATCAACGCAGAGTGTCTGACGGATATCGCGACAATGCTGAATCTGATGCTTCCGCACAATTTGCAAGCCTTCAATATGACTTCTCTCCAAAACTAAATCTAAAATTTGAAATCGGTCGCAGTGAATATCTGTATCAAAGCCCGGGGCCACTGACAGATAGCATGTTTTACGCCGATCCACGCCAATCGACACGGACACGCAATTATTTTAATCCTGACATCGATGTGCCTTCGTTGACACTCAGCTGGCAAGTGAACCCAGCTACTTCTTTACAATGGATAGTCTCGGGTATTTTTGGCGCACGTAACAGCGTTGAGTTGGAAGGATTTGCTACCAAAGCGGATGCCATTGATCCGGTTACATTGCAATACGCGCCAAGAGCTGTTAATATTGACAACTTCAATTCCAGAACTTTGGAGCTCAGACTCCTGCACCACTACAATCTGGGGAAATTGAGAAGTGTGGTATCTGCAGGCCTGCGTTATTTTAACAATGATATGCACCGTCGTCAACAAGGCAAAGGAACTACAGGAACAGATTACGATTTGAGTATCACCGGAGATTGGGGAAGAGATATGTATTACAAGAGTCAGAGTATAGCACTTAGTGCAGAAAACATGCTTTATGTTACTCCGCAGTGGAGTGTTTCCCCTGGCTTCCGGTATGAATTGGGCAGTACGGATATGACCGGTTACATCTCTTATCTCGATCCTGCAGAGGTTCCTAATCATATCGAGCACAATATTCCAGCTTTTGGGATCAACAGTAAGTATATACTGAGCAAAGGAGCCTCCATCTATGCCGGTATTTCACAAGCGTATCGTCCTGTTTTATTTAAGGATATCGTACCCGCCTCTTCACTGGAACGAGCCAACAAAGATCTGGAAGATGCTTTTGGATATAATGCTGAACTTGGTATCGCAGGCCGTTCATCGAGCTGGCTGAAATATGAATTAACCCTCTTCCGGTTGGTATATAAAAACAAATTGGGTAATACTATTCAGGAAGAAGATGGTGTAGAGTATATCTACAAAACGAATATCGGAAATAGTGAAACAAATGGAGTCGAACTATTTGCTGAAGCAGTTCCGGTGCAGACAAGAAACGTATATATTTCATTTTTTACTGCAACATCATTGATGAAAGCTGTATACACGGATGCACTGATTGCCGTCAATGGCGAAAACACGGATATCAGCGGCAATGAGGTAGAAAGTGTCCCAAGATGGATCAGCCGGAATGGATTGAATGCTGGCTACAAGAATCTTCGCGGCACCCTGCAATACAGCTATGTAGCAGAAAGTTTTTCTGATCCTACTAATGTCGTTGAGCCAACTGCTAATGGAGCAAGAGGATTAGTGCCTGGGTATGGACTACTGGATCTCAATTTTTCATTTCGATTTGCTGATCATTTTATTCTTCGCGCCGGTATCAACAATTTACTCGATAAGCAATACTTCACAAAGCGGCCACTCTTTTATCCCGGCCCCGGTGTCTGGAGTTCCGATGGTCGCAGCGTGGTCGTCTCCGTTGGCGTAAAGTTTTAAGATCTTTAGTCAGGGGCGTATTGCATCCGCCCCTGACTAAAGGAATAGGGGCGTATTGCATCCGCTCCTGACTAAAGGAATAGGGGCGTATTGCATCCGCCCCTGACTAAAGGAATGGGTGCGTATTGCATCCACCCCTGACTAAAGGGAACCCTTTTCTTTCCAATTGTTTATTGTCTATTTTTTATTGATGATCAGTTGGCTCCTTGTCCAGACAATCCTTCCTACTTTTACCTCCTGATGAGAACTGTTTTCGAATGCATCGATGGCCATACCTGCGGTAATCCCGTCAGGGTAGTCAAAAATTCAAAGCCTGATCTCCAAGGGGCCAATATGAGTGAGAAGCGACTTCATTTCATCCGGGAGTTTGACTGGATCCGAAAAGGATTGATGTTCGAACCACGTGGCCATGATATGATGAGCGGAAGTATGCTCTATGCGCCACATGATCCGGCGCATGATGCAGCAGTATTATTTATCGAAACGAGTGGGTGTCTTCCAATGTGCGGACATGGTACGATAGGTACCGTTACCATTGCTATCGAGGAGAAGCTCATCATTCCAAAAATCCCTGGCCAGCTTTTGCTCGAAGTGCCTGCAGGCCTCATTAGGGTGACGTATCAACAGGATCATGGAAAAGTAAAGTCAGTCAATATCACCAATGTTGCTTCCTACCTGGCAGCGTCTGATCTTCTAGCAAGCAGTCCTGTATTGGGGGATTTGAAAGTGGATGTAGCGTATGGTGGAAATTTTTATGCCATCGTAGATGTCCAGGATCATTTTCCAGGGCTGGAACATTTCACGGCAGATCAATTGATTTCATGGGGGAGAGCACTCAGAGATGACATCAACAGCCGATATACATTTGTGCATCCGGACAATGAATCTATCAATGGATGTTCACACATCCTGTGGACAGGTGAGCCAATTGATGCCTTATCCACTGCAAGAGGCGCAGTGATGTATGGTGATAAAGCAATCGATCGTTCGCCATGTGGCACCGGCACTTCCGCTCGCATGGCACAGTGGCATGCAAAAGGGATGTTGAAGGTTGGTGATCATTTCAAACATGAGAGTATCATCGGGAGTACCTTCAATGGGATGATTGTGGCTGAAACAAAAGTAGGTGATTATCCGGCCATTGTGCCTTCGATCGAAGGGTGGGCAAGGATCACAGGATATAACACGATCATCATCGATGATGAAGATGATCCGTATGCACATGGATTCCAGGTCATATGAAGGATGTAGTCATCATCGGGGGGGGCGCAGTTGGGTTGTGGTGCGCATGGCATCTTCGGCAAGCAGGAAGGCAAGTGACGATTATAGATAAAGGAGATTTTACAGATGGTTGTTCATTTGGAAATGCAGGCATGATCGTGCCTAGTCATTTTATACCTATGGCCTCTCCAGGTATTATTTCAAAAGGGATCCAATGGATGTTTAAGAAGGATAGCCCTTTTTACATACGTCCCCGCCTTAATCTCGAGCTAGCGCAATGGCTCTGGTCATTCTACAGATCAAGCACTAAAAAGCATGTCGCTGAATCAGTAGCCTTGCTCCGCGACCTGCATACGGAAAGTCTTGAATTATACCGGCAACTGCATCAGACGCCTGGCTTCAGTTTTGGTTTTGAACAGAAAGGCATTTTGATGCTTTTTAAATCTGCTGCTGCCGAGCGCGATGAATTGGAGATGGCACAAGCAGCGCATCAACTGGGTATTGATGCTATTCATTTATCACCGGAAAAGTTGAAGCAAGTGGAGCCCAGAATAAAAATGGACGTTCGGGGCGCAGTCCATTATCCTGGAGATGCACATATCACGCCTCATGTGTTCATGCGTCAAATGGTCAATCACCTGAAACAGGAAGGTGTTGAATTCCTTTCTGGAAAGGAGATTGTAGGTATTCATGATCATGGGCATACTGGGGCTGATGTCTCTACGGACAATGGAGATCTTATACGGGCTAATCACGTCGTTGTTGCGGCAGGAAGCTGGTCTGGTCAACTCATGAATCGTACCGGATATCGGTTGCCTATGCAGGATGGTAAGGGGTACTCAATGACCATAGAACATCCATCCTTGAGGCCTTCGATTCCGTCTATTTTGCACGAAGCCCGCGTGGCCATTACCCCGATGGGTGATGATCTGCGCATATCCGGTACCCTGGAAATAAGTGGTATGGATGACTATGTCAATCTGCATAAAGTAAATTCAATGCTTAAAGCTGTACCGGAGTATTATCCGGAAATTAAAATTATGGACGCCGGCCCTGTTTGGTTTGGGTATCGACCTTGTACGCCCGATGGTATGCCCTATATCGGACCAATGCAACGTGGTTCCTCCGTAATACTGGCTACAGGTCATGCGATGATGGGTTTGAGTCTGGCCCCGGTGACAGGCCGAATCGTAAAAGATATGCTCACAGGTATTTTTGCCGGACGAGCGGTTAATAAAACTGAACCTTCAAGGTTTTCATAATATGTTTCATAGAATTCTATTTGTCTACCTGCATATTTTAGGCTTTTGCATTTTTAGATATGAAGATGTAAATGGTCAACTTATAGGGAGTACAACTATCTCTCCGGAAGATTCAATTGAAATATCAGTTATTGGGGCGCCGGTCGTGGTGCACGCCACCGAAGCTAAAACTCCCTTTTCTATTGCTTCGATTGGGCAACATAAACTTGATCTTCTTGCAGAACCCACAATTGAGCCCTTGCTTAACGCAACACCAGGGTTGTGGATGCAATCCGGTGCCCTTAACACAAACCGGATCAGTATCAGGGGCGTAGGATACAGAGAACCATTTGCAACCACCGGTATCAAAATCTACCTGGATGAAATTCCGCTCACCAATGGAGTAGGGGAGTCAAGTATTGAAGATATTCACCCCGGTATCCTGTCTGGAATTAATATCTGGCGCGGTCCTTCTTCTGCACTCTGGGGTTCAGGATTGGGTGGAATGATCCACCTCAAAAGTCACATTCCGGAGGAGGATGAAATTGAAACTAAACTACAGACCGGATCCTATGACAGGTTACAGTTTGATCAACATATCTCTATGCGCTATGGTAAGAATAATAAATGGGGCACGGCTCTTCATTATCAGTATCTCAATGATGCAGGTTATCGGGATAACAATAACTTTCGCAGAAATTCATTGACATGGATGCAGCAATGGAGGGGAGAACGTGGGCTGACGGTACATACATTTGTACATGCCATCGGATTGAAGGCTTTTATTCCCAGTTCACTTAATCTGAATGATTTTGAAAACAATCCTTCCGCTGCAGCACCAACGTGGGCAGCCGTCCATGGAAATGAGGACTATACAAAATGGATCACAGGTATGAATCTCATCTATGCGCCTGCGCAAGGATGGGTGTATAGAGGATCCTTTTTTGGAACATTTTTCAACTCCGTAGAAGTTCGACCATTTAATGTCCTGCATGAAGACAACATCTCCGCTGGTATGCGCCATCGTTTTACGCTACCAGTTAAAAATGTTGGCCATGTCACCATCGGCATGGAATATTTTAATGAACAATATGCTTTCAGCATCTATGAGACATTGGAAGGGGGGGTGACCGGAGCAAAGATCAGCGATGATACAGAATCAAGAAATTATCTGAATGCATTCCTACAAACAGAATGGACGCTGAGTGAAAAATGGTATTTGTTTGCCGGCTTAAATACAGCCCTCAGCAACGTATCAAATGACGATTTGAAAACAGATACACCAGTTGATCTCTTTCCCGCGACGGGCATCAGTTATTCGATTCTTTCAAATGTATTAATGTCCGCCTCGGTGAGCAGGGGATATTCGTCGCTGGCACTTGATGATGTGCTCAATTCAGATGGGATGATCAATCCTGATATAGTGCCTGAGACAGGTTGGAGTGAAGAAGTCAGTTTGAAATATTTCAATGATCGTGGCACATACGCTAAGTTGACTTTGTTTACGATGCATATCCGCAATACAGTGCTCACCAGACGGATCATGGATGATGTCTTTGAAAAACTCAACGGAGGTAGTTCCATTCATCGTGGTATTGAATTGGAATATAAATGGATCAGTGCATCAGATAAAATATCGCTTGAAGGCGCATATACCTACAGTCATTTTCGATTTGATGAATTTGTCGAAGGAGGAGCTGATCATGGTGGGAATCAATTGCCCGGTACGCCTCGTCATCATGTGTATACACGCCTCAATCTTTCTCCATGGACCAAGTGGGATTTTCATTTGGATTACCATCTTATATCCTCCGTTTATCTCAATGATGCCAATACATCTGAAGCGGATGGATATCAATTAATCAATGCAGGGGTTGCTTTCAAGGTTATTTCAGGTAAGAAATGGAGTGGGTCTGTGGCAGCAAATTTGCATAACATGTTTGGTGTGCAGTATTCTCCAATGTTTCAGATCAATGCTCCGGGTGCTCAACCCCGTTATTATTACCCTGGTAAACCGAGGTCCCTTTATCTGAAAGTAGTGTTTACACACCAGATCTGATTGCGGAGCACCAATAATAATTAATCTATAAAGAGGATAAAATCTACTGATTATCAGATTGTTCTAAGCAGAATGCCCCTATATAACCTACCACAATGTCGGCAGGTATACTTTTAGAATTCAATTTTGGCCGCATCTTTACATTTTAAAGCGTTTTATACCCATGAAATTTAATACACTGCTTTCAGTACTGCTTTTTTTTGTTGCTGTGATTTCTGTTTCCTCCTGCAAGAAGGATGATCAGCGGGAGATCGACCAGCAACTGATCGAGGATTTTATCAATGAGCAAAACCTCGATGCAGATTCAACCTCCTCCGGTCTTTATTATGTAATTGAAGAGCCCGGTTCAGCAGACCATCCGACTATCAATGATGAAGTCACTGTAAATTATATGGGCCTTCTGTTAAATGGAGATGTTTTTGATCAGAATTTCAACATCTCCTTTTCCCTAAATCAGGTGATCGCAGGATGGCAGGAAGGCATTCCCCTTTTTGGCAGGGGAGGAAAAGGTTTGCTGATCATACCTTCACACCTTGCTTATGGTGACCGTACATTAACAGGGATTCCAGCTAATTCTGTCCTTGTCTTCGAAATCCATCTCCTCGATTTTTAACACTAACTTCTTCCTACTCACTTCTAATCGAACTCTATTCGGTTGATGAGTTTAGTCGAACCACCATGCTTCGACTCCGCACAGCACATCGTTTTTCTTTTTGGTTGGTTAGCGTAGTCGAACCATCGGTTTTCACTTAATTGGTTAAGATCTCGTTAATTATGGCCCTTCGTTGTGCTGAAAGATTCTTTCTAACGTTATTACACCTATGATGAAAATACTTGCTTCACACCTGACCTTGCTTGTGCTTATGCTGAACATGGGTCTGGTGCCAGTCAGCGGGCACGCCCAGATCGAAGATATTTTTAACAAGACCTTAAAAGTGATTTCTCCTTCCGGAGGCGGAGATATTGATCTTGGACTCAAACAAGCTCTGGAGTTTGGAGTCAAAGAGGCTGTGGATAAACTATCAGCGGATAAGGGTTATTTTGATAGTCCATACAAAATTCTCGTTCCTGAAGAGGCCAAGTACATTGTCTCCAAGGTCAAGATGGTACCTGGTTTCCAGGATGTTGAAAAACAACTCCTTGACAAAATGAACAAGGCAGCAGAAATCGCCGCAAAGAAGGCTACCCCGATTTTTGTTAATGCCATCACCTCCCTGACGATTAAGGATGCTATGAATATGCTGATGGGAGAAAATGATGCCGCCACGAGGTACCTTGAATCGCAAACACGTACAAACCTTTATACAGCCTTCATGCCTGACATCCAAGCTGCACTTGACGAAGTCAATGCCAGGGAATATTGGAAGTCTGTGATTACGGCCTATAACAATATCCCTTTCGTCAAAAAAGCTAACCCTGCACTTGACGACCATGTCAATAAGAAAGCTCTCGATGGATTATTTAACCTCATCGAAGTGAAGGAAGAAAAGATCAGGACTGACCAATCGCAAAGGACCACTGAGCTGTTGAAAAATGTTTTCTCCAGACAGGATTAGACGATCAACATGTTTTTATCAACCAGCGTGGATAGGGTCTTTCAGGTTTTTTAAATACATCATGCGTACGACGAGTGAAAGTAGAATGATGGTTCCACCCATTATCGCCCAGGCGGAAGGTTTTTCACCATACCACAGGAGTACCCATATCGGGTTAAGGATTGGTTCAAGCATGGAGATCAAGGCACCCTCCAAAGCAGGTATTCTTCGCTGTCCGAAAGTGAAGAGCAGATAACCTAATCCTATCTGCACAAAACCGAGAAACGCAAGCATCAGATGTTCTTCTCCACTTGCCGATCCTGATTTTAAGAAGGAGGGAAGTGTAATCAGCACCACCCAGATGTTACCCAACAATATTCCACTCATCTGTTCTGAGCGGTTACTGAACCTGAGTGACAGGATGAGTCCTGCCAGAAAGAAACCGGACATAACAGCGAGGCCATCTCCAAGCCAATGTTGTCCCGTACCTTTTTGCTCAAGCAGAAAAAATGAAAGCCCCACCAGACAAGCCAGTACAGTCAACAGATTGTACCTTTTCATTTTGATACCAAGCAATTTTGGCTCTATGATCAATACAACTGCCGGCGCAAGGTATTGCAGAAAAATAGCATTAGCCGCCGTAGTCAGTTTAGTTGCACTCACAAAACAAATCAATAGGGGAGCGTAAAACAAACTGATGAGCAATGCCCTGCGGTCAAAATGCAAAGCTTCTTTTCTGAATACGGCCAGAAAGAGTATTCCGGCATATAAACTGCGATAAAACAGAATAGTAAAAGCATCCTGGTGGAGTAGTTTGACTAACACACCTGCCGTACTCCAGATGATACCGGCCGCTAAAGTCGCGATGATTCCTCTGACGTACTGATTTTCCATACTCATCCTATTCGTTTGTCACATACCTCTCTTTTTGTTTATCTCCTCACCCCTAACTTCTATCTGCTGACAGTTGACAGTTGACTGTTGATTTCTCACTGCTACTGGTTCACTTCTAATTTAAATTCTTTCCATTCTTTCCCATCCTGGTATATGATCGCACTTCCTTCCGGAAACTGTTTAAATGTAAGCTGATAAGGATACTCAAGTGTTTCAGCTTTGAAATATTCGTTTTCATAACTGCTTGCACCGATCCCGCTGAGATGCCACCAATTGCCCCATTGGTTGAAAGTGACCTTGATTTGCATGGGGCCTGTTTGCTCCACTTTCACGCCATCATTTGGTGTCGTCATATTGTATTGAAAGACATCATACA
The DNA here is from genome assembly GCA_034439675.1 of Saprospiraceae bacterium. Classification (GTDB taxonomy): domain Bacteria; phylum Bacteroidota; class Bacteroidia; order Chitinophagales; family Saprospiraceae; genus Opimibacter. The sequence goes on from JAWXAW010000155.1 coordinate 14,895, forward strand.
TCACCCCTACATATGGTTTCGGGGTCTGGAAATCAAGTAATTCATCAATCCCTGATGGTGCCTGAATAATGGAGGTCATCACGATGCCATTCAGATTGTCAGGACTATTGAGTATAAAGACATGGCTGCGGTCATGCCAACGAAACGTATCTCTCAGTTGATGCACAATCTCGGTAGATTGTTTCCAGTAGCGGATCGTTTTTTCCTGTAGATACACTTGTACCAGCAGGATGATGCCCATCAAGGAAACCCATATCCATTTGGGGGCCTTTGACAACAATGGCAAAAGAGCTACGATGATGAATATTAAAGGGAGGTAACTAAAACGATCGTTGCTGCCAATCTGAAGGTGGTAAAAGAACAAATTGGAAACCGGCAACACGTAAAGCATCGAAGCCGCCATGCCAAAAAAACACAAATGAACGTAACCGGAAACTTTTTTAATGCGGATGAAGTAGAGCAACGCAATTACGATGCACAGCATCAGCAAAAAGAAGACAAGCTCAGGCTTGGAGAGCAGGTTGTCAAAGAGTAGGCCTTTTGTTTTAAAGGAGAAAAACCGGGCATCAGCAAGATGTTTGACTAGGTATTTAAATTCGGTGGACATCATGCCGATGACGTCGAGATTGAGATGCGCTGCTGCCCCATAGTGTCCTACCCACGCGCCGATCGTCAGCTTGTTGAGCAGAATGCCAAAGACTAGGATTCCCCATAAGGCGCTGCTGAGGGCTATTGCGCGACGAATATTGAATGCGGATCTGTTTCCTGCGAAAGCCTCAATAACCAGGTATAGAGTGATGACCAGTGGGGTGATGTAAGCTATTTCCAGCAGGAATACAGACAGGAAATAAATGGCCAGACACCACCAAAGGCACTTTTTAACTCCGTGGTAGAGATACGTTGGACTTAAAAGGAAAAGGGCCATGACTGCTGCCAGAGAGAGCAGGTAATGGACGCAGACTTTCCAGACCACCGGCTCAACATTGTATGGGTGTAAAAGAAAGAGAATGCACATCAGGATGATCAGCAAGCCCGGTGCATTGATTTTCCACCTGGAATTGATCTGCATCAGCCAGGTATACATCAACCAACCGTTGAAAGCATGTAGCGAACAAAAAATAAGATACCAGGGTACTCCCTGTATATGGAAAATGGAATACAAGCTGTAAAAGAAAAAATGAAGGGCCTGGTGGTTTCCTTTATATCCGAAACTATTGAAGATAGCGATAAATGTACCTGAGTCATAGGCCCGCTGCCATCCAAGGAAATCAAAAACAAACCCGGCTCCTATCGTCGGATAAAAGGCGATCAGGGTGATAAGCAGAAATATCGGAAAAATCAGCTTGGGTGATTTCATGGTTTCATCACCAAAGGTTGAAGAGTGTCTTCGATCTTACCACCTTCCATAATGTACAATCCACCTTTGGTCTTTCTTTCCTGCACAAATTCTATTCCGCCCCAATAACTGTTGCACGAATTATGAATTTTTCCGGAAGACAAGATGATCAGTTTGCCACCTGGAAATATTCTAATGGTAGAACCCTCTGGCATAGAAACCCTGCATCCTATTTCAAGCAAACCACCATCGCTGATGATCACATTGCCCTCAAGATCTGCACTTCCTTCCCAGCGGATACTATCCTTGATGATGATGCTGGCACTTGTATCAAGCAAGCACCATCGTGGTTCGAGTATATTGCGCTGAAGGGCGCCGAGCCTTGTCATATTCATCACTATTTTACCGATCTGACAAGGTGTGAGTGCGGCCATATGCGCATTGTAATCCATCATGTTGTTGGAATACAGCGAATCGCAGGGAGGTTTGTTAGTAACATTCCAGCAATTGGGATGTGCCGGTGTGTCATCACATCCATCATGCCCGCCCCATGTATGTGATAATCCAAGTGAATGCCCGATTTCATGGTTGGTAATGCCTCTGATATCCCAAACGTTTGGACGCTTATGCCAGTTGCCGAATATTTTTACTGAACTTCCCAGCGAAATGCCGGATGCATCTGGCCGGTATGTAGGGGAAGGAATGCTGTCCAGGTGATGAGTTTGGAGGAATATATTCATCACCGAATCATCACGAACTGCATATTTTTCAATCACCCGCTTATCGCTGATGTTGCGTTCTCTGCCTGTTTTGACAGCATAGCACAATTCATCATCAATGTGATAATATACACCATCATCCCCTGGTATGGTAGGATCTGGTGAAATGACATACCGGTAAGGAATGTTCAGGACAGGCGTTTCATTTCCATGCGGAAGAAACATCTGCATGTTGCGCTCGAGATTACTGTTGGTCACCTTGATCCATTCCCGTGCATAGTTCGTGGTTTCTTCTTCAGGCATATTATATCGGCCATCTGAAGAATTCATAAAATGGATATTGACCCGAATGTATTTCATGCGGAGCAATTCCGGATGAGCCACATAGGATAGGGGAGAGTAACACGTGCTGATTTTACTTTCAGCCGCTGTGCGCGGCAACAGGACGATGTCTTCTGCAGTAGCAGGACGGACTATGATTTTTGGGCTGCATGCTGCAAGCATGAGGATGCATAACCATGCAGTGATCATCCGTGGCATGATCAGGTATTTAAGCCACCGCAAATGCTGATCACCTGCCCCGTGATGTAGGCGGATTGATCAGAAGCGAGAAACGCGGCTAACCTGGCGACCTCATCTGCCTGACCTAATCTGCCAAGTGGCACATTGGACAAGAAAGCTTTCCGGGTATTTTCATCCAGTTCGCCAGTCATATCTGATTCAATAAATCCTGGTGCAATCACATTGCTGCGGATGTTACGTGAACCAACTTCCTTAGCAATCGATTTACTGAAACCGATGATACCTGCTTTTGAAGCAGCATAATTAGCTTGTCCTGCATTGCCAAAAATACCGACTACTGAACTCATGTGAATAAGCGATCCTGATTTCTGGCGCAGCATCACTTTGATGCATTGCTTTGTCATGTTAAACACAGACTTAAGATTGGTATCAATCACACTGTCCCATTGCTCTTCATCCATACGCAGCAAGAGGGTATCATTGGTGATCCCGGCATTGTTGACAAGTATATCTATGCGGCCGAATTGCTCCAGAATGGAAGGCACCAGTGATTCTGCATGGACATAGGAACTGGCATCCGAGTAGCAGGCAATCACGTTTCTCCCTTTTGATTTCCATTCCTCAGCAATGCCTTCCGCTTTTTCCCTGGAGGATAAATAGGTAAAAGCTACGGAGGCTCCCTCTGCTGCAAATGCATCTACGATTGCTTTGCCAATTCCTCTTGATCCCCCGGTGACCAGAGCAACTTTTCCTTCTAATAATGCCATATGTCCAATGGTTTTATATAAATCTGTTCAAAAGTACGAACTAATCAGCTTCCCAGCCCCACTTGCACCTCATGCCTTCCCACCGCATCATTTCATGATGGCGGGATCTGCGCTACGCTTCAACACGTCTCAC
>JAWXAW010000156.1:0-13955 GCA_034439675.1 Saprospiraceae bacterium
ACTGTTATAGGATTTAATGACCCCAATACTATTATGAAAATAAACATTTCCAGTAATCACATCACCAATCAACGCATAAAGTATATTGTTGTTTGGTGCCGGAGAAACCACGATATCCGAAATACCTAATATGGGAAGATCCACGGTGAGGTTCATCCATGTATCACCATTATTATTCGTTTTCCAAATACCTCCTCCTGCAGTAGCTGCATACACAATCGCACTGTTGACCGGATCAAATGCCACACTATTTACTCTTCCCTGCTGAGCCTCAGGTCCATTGGAGACGGCATGCCCCAGATTAATCCAGTCTCCGGTCGTCGACATTCGGGAACGATCCAGCGACATACTTTCAAGCGCTTTGACAGCTTGCGTATTTTTTCCAACATAGCTTTCCAATCGACCAGTCCCATCTAAGTGATGGCTTGCAAACCACTCCCATCTTTTCCATTGTTTATAGCCTGATTTATTGCTGCCGTCAGCAGTATTATAATACATATCAATCTGAGTGGCCATTTCAATAAAATTTCCTTTATACTCCTTTGGGTTTATTGCATTCAAAAAACCTTGTGTAAATGATATTTGGGGCATGCAGAGTAATCCAAGCATGCCAATGATGTACGTGAGTCCCTTTTTCATATGGTCTTGCCTTAGGTTTAGTTAATGCGTTTGTTTTCGTTCCAACTCTTCAATGCGTCGGTTGAGCTCAATAGCATGCAACGTCAGTTCTTCAATCTTCTCCATCATTTTTTGCTGCATCTCTCCGACGGGTATCCCACTTTTTTCAATTTCACCTGCAGAAGGGATATTGGGTAGATGATGATTGAGTTGAATGAATTTCTCAATATCTGCAAGGGACATGAGATGGTAATTTTTTCCAAAGACATAATCCGGCCAGCCCACCGTCTCTATGACTAACTCTTTAGCTTTTATGCTTCCATTGACAGCCAATTTGTATCCCGGTAATGGATCAGGTGTTCCCATCGCAATATTACCGGCAGGATCTATATTGATGACGGCTATACTATTTGAAAAAATCCGCATTATATGATTTGAAAATGTCCCAAACCCGCCAGACACGCCACCTACCCTGGTGCTCAGTATTATTCCTCCATCACTGATGTGTGATACGCCATCACTGTTATTGGGAGTGTTTACTGTAAACTTACCAAAGGACCCCTCATTATTCGTTCCAACGACAACCTTGCCATCCGGATACATTTGCAGCCGGCCAATCCCATTGACCATAAGTCTCAATGTATGATTTGTCGATGTTCCGAAGGCAGCAGATACACCACCTATATTTGTATTCAGAATAATCCCACCTTCACTTACATGTGAAATGCCATTGCTATTATTCGGAGTATGTACGGTAAACTTACTAAAGGATCCTTCATTATTCGTTCCCACGACAAGGTTTCCATCCGGATACATTTGCAGCCGGCCCACACTATTGACCATAAGCCTAAACGCATGGTTTGTCGCTGTCCCGAAGGAAGCAGATACGCCCCCAATAGCTTCTCTGACAATGATTGAATCTGGTCCTGCGATGTGTTCAAATCCGGTATTGTTGATGTCTGTTTGCACGGTGAGTTTAGCCGTAGGTTCCATCATCCTTGTTGGAGCTTGCCCCATAAAGTTTTGCACTCCACTATCATTCCCGATGATGACATTCCCATTCGGCCAGATATGAACTTTATCTTGTCCTCCTGAAGTCAGGCTGAACACATTAGGGGAGGTTGTGCCTATAGAGGCCGATACTTCATTGATACGCGATGACAACGTGATCGAATCTATTCCGCCTATTTGTGAAAAGCCAATACTATTGGTATCTGTCTGGATCGTTAGAGGAGCACTTGGCTCTGTGGTCCCGATACCTACATTATTATTGAAGTAAAGATAAAGACCACTGGTATCCCATCCCATACTTGATGATAAGGGGGATTTACTTGTATTCTTTACCACCCATTTTTGCTCTGTACTATCATACAAGAGACTGACCATCCCATGCTCCGGAATGTTCAGATTCTCACCAGTGCCTGTTATGATACGCTGTGTAGAGTCAACTGCAAGATCCAGGTGATTTAGCTGCATATTGAAATTGCTACGATTGAAGAGTGTCACTATTCGTCCATCAATACCTGGCGATATCCCTGATATAGTGAAATCACCTAGTGTGTCTAAAACCCTGTAATAACTATATTTAGTACTGTTGACATCCAGTATGTAATTCAAACTATCCGCAATGGTGAGTTCACCGGTCCTAAAAATGACATCCCCATTGACATCCAGCATGGCTTCAGGTGTCTCTGTGCCGATGCCTACATGTTGGGCACTTAGGTTCGTTAAGGCGGTAAATAAAATTATACCTGTGATTAAGACATTTTTCATGTTGATTTGATTTAAAGTTTAAATTTTGAGGATAAACCATGGACTGCGACTGTACCAGATGAATCAAATTTGGTGGAATAAATCGCTTTGCCTTATACTGAATGAGTGGATGGCAGAATCTGGCTATTGGATAACCATTGAGGGAAAAGGGTGGTAGCTCTTGCAGCATCTGAGGAGAACCAATAGTCGATGGGCTGGTATGAAAAGTGAATATGGATGGACCTAGGTCCTCCCAGTGTATAAATTTGGTATTTACAGCATATTCGCGTATGATAGTTGCTACTTATTTTTGAGATATGAAATACTTTTTACCATTTACCCTCACTCAAAATCCGTCAACGTCCGGCTGGCCAACAGTTTTGACTGGTCATCAAAATAGATCAGGGTATAATTGCTCTGTGCTTCGAGGCGCAGAATATGGCTGATGTCAAAAAATAATAGACCCTCCCTGGTGGGCAGTGCTATTTTATTTTAAAATGGTCGGGGGAGTATATTGTGTTCAAGTGTTTCCAGTTTTTTTCCGTTGACGTCAGGCACAGGCTCACCAGCCAATCGCTGGATAGTTGCGACGAGTTCATTGATATCGATTGGCTTAAGGAGATAATCGAAGGCTGCATATTTTATGGCTTTGATGGTGTACTGGTCATAGGCCGTCGTAAACACCAAGTGAAATTTCTTATCGGCCAAATTCGCGAGCATGGCAAAGCCATCCATCTCGGGTATCTCAATATTCAGGAAGACAAGCTGTGGATGATGCTTATGAATCATTTCAATGCCTTCGCGTCCTTTTTCCGCTTCAGCCACAACGCTCACCGTCGGGCAGTAGTCCTACAGTTTTTGCTTCAGGGCGATGCGTCCATTTACTTCATCATCTATCAAAATCGCGTCCAGCATCATTGAATTTTTAATTGAACTTCAACACGGGTTCCAGTGGGAACGCCATTCGTTTCGAGGTCGGTAATTTGCACAGAGGCGATTTCTTCCTTATTAAAAAGCCTGACTCTGTCACTGCTGATTTGCATGCCATACCCATTACTATCCTTTTTGGCATCGCCTTTAACAGCATTTCGTCCAACACCGTTGTCTTCGATAACATATATGATGCATTCATCTTGTCGGGTAACGTTCACACTCAATCTGCCCGGATGATTCATCTTGTGTCGCAATCCGTGAAGAATGGCATTTTCCACATAGGGTTGCACGATCAAAGGGGGCACTTTATAATCATTCTGGAGCAGTTCCTCTTCCGCGTTGACGGTCGCCGTAAATTTATCCTGGTGCCTGAACAATTCAAGGTCAATATACAACTGGAGAGTTTCCATATCCTTCGACAAAGGAATTTTATTTTGCTTTGAACTATCGAGGACATTGCGAATGAGCCTGGCAAATTTGTTGAGATAAACGGTAGCCTTGTATTTATCATTCCGCTGGATCATGGCATCTATGCTGTTTATACAATTGAAAATAAAATGGGGGTTCATTTGAGATCGGAGGGCCATCATTTCGGTTTCTGCAATCCGGTGTTGCAAGGCAGCCTCTTTGCGAATAGCATGAATCCTGGATCTCACGACCCAATAAATCAATACGCCCAATGTCAGCAGGCTGAGCAAGCGAAACCACCAGGTGCCCCACCAGGGCGGGTTGACCACAAAGGCCAAAGAGGTGATCGAGGATGGCCCGTTTCCATAGTCCGCCTTTACCTCAAAAAGATATTGACCCGGATGAAGGTCAGTATAATCGGCAAATTGTTTGGTGGTGGTATGCACCCATTTTTGATCCACGCCAGTCAATCGGTAGTAATAATTGATCTGTCGGACATCGGTATACGTCAGGGCAGAGAATTCTATCGAAACAAAATTTTTATTGTATGGAAGTACGATAGGTGTGTGATGTATCATAAAGGAATCTACCTGTAACTTCTTATCAAAAACGCTGAATCCGCAAATTTCCACGCGACGATGTTTGGCTGTATCCATGTCGATAGAGCTGGGGTCAAAACATATTAATTCGGCAGGCGTATAGGTCACCCAACGTCCATCATTAAGTTTGTAAAATCTGCTAAAAGCAAAAGAAGCATTGATAATAGATTGATCAATATTGAACTGGGTGAATTTACTGAAATCCGCATTCATTTTAACAATATTGAAGTTGGTCGTAAGCCAGATATGGCCGCGTAGGTCATGCTGGATGGCATACACAGATGTGGCATGAAAAATATCATCTGTCGGCGGCCGGGAAAACACGCCACTCTTAATATTAAAAAAATACAAGCCATGGTAAATGGACCCGATGAGCAGGGTGGAGTCATTATATTGGGCTATCCCCTGCAAAGTGACGCCGGAATGGGAATCAATACTATCCGGTTGAAATAATTGGGTATACGCGTTCTTTTTAATATCATACTGTAAGAGACCGGTTGCGGTGGTTACCCAAGACCTTCCTGCGTGATCAGGCAAGATGTCTATGACTGGAGAGAAAGTTAGGTTAGATAGGGTGGAGGTATCGTTTGAAACATAAAACGAATTCTCGTTTTTATTCCAAAGCACAATTTTCCCATTAAATAGTCCGAGCAGTATATTTCCATTGGGATCCCTTGCCATAGTCGCAATGGTAGAATTACCGGTTTCTTTGGGGTGAATAGTTTTAAAAGATTTCTGAATAGGATCATATTGATGTAAATATCCATTTTGTGTTCCGGCCCAGATGGCACCATTATCGAGCCGAACAAAACTCCATACGAGGTCAAGTTCCGGAGGGCCCGGAAAATGAACATTTCGTATAAAATTCCATTGCTGATCATATATGGTAATGCCTCCACCCCAGGTTGCTACCAGAATTTCACCCTGGTCCGTTTCGATGACATCATTAATGTCATATTTGGGAAGTGAGGCCTTGTTCCCATCTACATGGTGGATGGATTGAAAATAATTCCGATATGGGTTGAAAATACTTATGCCCCTGTCTGTGCCGAGCCAGATATTGTCATCTCTGTCCTGAAATATAGAGATGATGCTGTAACTATAGCGAAGTCCTTTACTCAGCTTTTCATCAGAAGTGATATAATTGAAATTATTTTTTTGCCTGTCATACCTCAGCAAACCGGCATAATCTGTAGCCAGCCATAGATTTTTTTGACGGTCTTCATACATGGCATTAACCAGGAGCGTATTGTTGCTGTTGCCAATTCCGGTTTCCTGTTTAAGTATATCCTTCAGCGAATACGTAGTCATAACCTTGGTGTCCATCTTGTATCTGTGTAACCATTGTGTCCAGGTGGATATCCAAAGGTTGCGATCACTATCCATCAGGATGTAGCGCAGCTTGTTTGAATTTCCATATAGTTTCCACAATTGACGTAACAACGGATGTTCAGGAAGCGAGTCAGATGAAGAATAAATCCTGTGGGTCTTGTAGTCTGCAATCATGAGATGATTGAAATTGTGTGTCAGGAGATCGCCTGAAAGCGGATCGTTGATGATCACCGTGTTGCGGGTATGTTGACCGGGATTGACATTAAAAAATTCACTTATTAATTTTGAATTCGTATCAAACGCGATGGCACCTGATTCTCCAATCAGCCATTTTTCTTTGTTTTCCATGGTATACAGATCAGCAGGTTGATGTAATTTTTCCTGCAGGAAATCATGGAGTGTAATCGTGCTGATCGAAGAGTTGGTAAGATCAAGTTTTTTTATTTTTTCAGATGTAAATACCCAAATGGTATTCAACAGGGTGTCCGCATACAGCTCACTATCATGAAAAGTGCCAAAGGTGAAATGGTTAATGATTTCAGGGTAATTGACAAATCTTGATCCATCATACCGCTGTAAGCCATTCCAGGTTAGTATCCACATATATCCATTGGCATCCTGGCTTATACCTTTGACCGTAGTGTGCAGTAACCCATCTGTCTGATCGATATGCCTGAAGATGTATTTGCCATTGAGTTGGGCTGATGCATGAGCAGTCAGGCAAACGAGAATGGCAAAGAGGGTATGACGCATAGATTAAAAGTAATCAATCAGGAAATGCGCTGATGACCACCTGAAGATTGGATTCATGCATAGATCAGGTTGAAATGATTTAGGATGTCTGGACACCTTAGTGGTTTTTGTGCTCCAGGGACTCGAGACGCAGCAATAATTCGGAATTCGATTTTTTCAGTTCATCGATCATGACTTGTTGTTCCTGCACTGCTTTGACCAATGGAACCACAAACTGGGCATAACTCACCGTATACAATTCATGTTCATTTCCAGGGATGGTAACACCACTAAAAGCATATCCTGAAATTACTGCAGCTTGTGCTATTTCCTGCGCTATAAATCCACTTTGTTTTATTTTTTCTACATCATATTTGCCGGGATAGTCTTCAGTTTCTTTGTTGCCTGTGATGACCCTCATGGCCGTGATATCAAGATGATAGGTAACTGGTCTGAGCAACTTAATAAAATCAAGCCCTTTTACATCTTCTGATACCTCATTTTTAACCCTTGCATCCGATGCATATGTAAACCAGGTTGTTTGCCCGCCAATCCAATTGGTACTAAGATTGCCTATAAACGCCTGGTTGGATGCAGCATTGAGATACCCTTCATTTCCAAGACTAATGGTATTGATTGTATTTGGAGAACCGGGGTCTATACCGCTGCCATATCCAATGCTGATATTGTAGTTTCCGCCTGTCAGATAATACAGCGCGCCTTGCCCAAGGGCTGTATTGGAATGTCCGGTGGTGTTGGAATAGAGTGCAGCATATCCACCCGCCGTATTGGAATATCCCTCCGTATTTAAAGGCATTATTTTGCTTCCAATGGCTGTATTGAAGCCTTGGGCTCCGGAATGATTAAACAGCGCAGAATCGCCTATGGCTACGTTGTTGGAACTGAGGTCATTGTAAGCAAGAGCTTCGTGTCCTACTGCTGTGTTTTGTGAACCTTTGTTAGTATAGAGTGCGAAAGAGCCCACGGCAGTATTCTGTTTTCCATTTAAATTATTAAACAAGGCTGCATATCCTGTGGCTGTATTGAAATACCCACTGGTGTCACTAAAGAGTGAGACGGTGCCCACCGCAGTATTGCCATCAGCGATCCGATGACTCCAGAGTGCATATGCACCAATGGCTGTATTAGCTCCCGAATTTAAGTTTTGGGAAAGCGCATGGACACCAATGGCCGTATTAAAGCCACCCGATTTATTAAGGTAGAGTGATTTATACCCGGCCGCCGTGTTGGAGCTTCCTTGAGTGTTCTGAAACATGGAATAGCCTCCATTTGCCGTATTCCTACTACCGGAAATGCTCGAAAATAAAGCATTGACTCCTGTAGCGGTGTTATAGTTTCCAATTGTATTTGACCGTAGTGCCTGGGTGCCGAAGGCTGAATTTTCGAATCCTGTAGTAGTGGAATCAAGTGCTGAAAAGCCGAACGCTGCATTATAATTACCGGTCGTATTTGCGTAGAGGGCTTCAGCACCTACCGCTGTATTCCAGTTGCCTGAAGTATTTTTTGGTAGCGTTCGTGATCCTATGCCGACATTTTTAATACCCGTTGTATTGGCGATGCCTGAACTGTCTCCAATGAAATAGTTTCGGGTGCCTGCATTTAATTCTCCAGCCCATTGATTAAAAAGTCTCAATCGCAGGGGCATGCTATCCAGGGTACCCAGGAAACTGGTATCGGGGTTACTCCCTCTGTTGCCAGTCACTAACCATTCGACTGGGACTGCGGATTTAACAACCTGATTACTGCTTTTGACTACCCATCGCTGCACGGAGGTATCGTATTGCATGGTGATGATGCCGCCACCGGATACCCATAGGTTATTATTAGTACCCGTCATGATACCGCTCCCAGGCAATGCTGTTTCATCCTCATTGTTAAGTTGCAGTGGAATATAGCTATTGCGATTATAAAGAGTGACAATTCGGCCATCCACACCGGGAGTCAGGCCTGCTACAACGCAAGTGTCAAATGGTCCGGAAAGCCATAGTCGGTAGCTGCTGTATTTAGGGGTATCCACATCCAGCGTCAGGGTCAGACTATCCATGATGTTGATATCGCCTGTCCTCAAGACAACATCCCCATTGATATCCAGCATCGCCTGCGGGGCTATGGTGCCTATGCCAACATGCTGAGCATAGAAGGGGATAGATAAGGCTATGCAAAGCAGCAAAAAAACAATACCTTTTTTCATAGATAACGTAATTAAAGAAAACTGAAATGTTAAAAGTCTTACCCCCTCTTGAGGTCGCGGTATATCATACCTGCACATGCACTTTCGGGATACTCTTTAGGCTATTGTTTTTTGGAACGACGCAGATTCCAGAGGTTAGATTTTTATAAGGCATGAAAAAGTCCGGAATATTAAACGCTAATTTATTTTTCCAAAAACAACTTTTCCCACGTTATTTCCAAAGCCAATGGCACCTAACATAAACCGTTTTGTTGATGAATCCAAAGCAGTAGCCCCACTGAAAAAATCAGAGCCAGTACCTGAAGGATCAAATACATCTTGTAATTTTTGCCATATCATTCCCAACCTAAAGAAAATATGAGCAGAACCCTGATCCAAATTTGGGGATACATTGTTATAACTAGCACCAACAATGATATAATTGCCAGATATGGATACACTGATTCCAAAAAAATCCTCGGCAGCGCCATTGACATCAGAGATTTTCTGCAACAGGAACCAACTATTCCCGTCAAAGTGATAAATACTCACAGATCCCTGGTCAGCATTTGAGCCGATATTATCATATGCTGATCCTACAATGGTATAATTACCTGAAATAGCTACATTGTTTCCAAAATAATCGTTGACATCTCCTGTGGCATCCGTTAGTTTCTGCATAAAGCTCCAATCACTCCCATCAAAATGATAAATACTGGCAGATCCTTGGTTTAATCCTGCAGCCCCATCATCATTAGAGGACCCTATAATGAAAAAGTTGCCTGAGATGGAAATGCTTCCTCCCATTAAGTCACCTGTAGCTCCATCTGGATCAAAAATTTTCTCCAAAAACACCCAGGTGCTCCCATCAAAATGATAAATACTCACAGACCCTTGATTTAACCCTGCAGGACCATCATCATAAAGGGAACCCACAATGGCATAGTCATCATAAAGAACTATGCTTGATCCGAAGTAATCATATGCCGCTCCATCATCGTCAGTTATTTTTTGCATTAAGATCCAATTCAGTCCATCGAATTGATAGATGCTAATAGACCCTTGATTTAACCCTGCAGGACCATCATCATAAAGGGAACCCACAATGGCATAATTGCTTGAAATAGTTACACTGTTTCCAAAATAGTCATTTGCGGCACCATCTGCATCTACTATTTTCTCCAAAAACACCCAGGCACTACCATCGAATTGATAGAAACTGGCAGATCCCTGAAATTCACCGTATGCTCCCTCATCACCGTAAGCCCCAACAATCGCAAAGTTTCCGGAGATTGATACACTATGCCCAAAATAATCATTAAGGTTGCCGTCTTCATCGGCAACAGGATTATACGCACTGATATTTCCGTTGTTGGCACAATCCCCCCAAACACCATATCCAATATTTTCTTCAGGTGGTGGAGCATAGCTACTGTTTTCCCATGTTGCATTGCCAACGTCATCACTGGTCAGTATTTTACCAGGGCCGGCGTTTGGAGCAAGTATCATCGCAGTTGGCTTTAGCGTATCGGCTTTAAGATTACCTGCTATTTCGAGTCTTTCGGTTGGTGTGTTAGTTCCTATGCCTACATTTTGGCTATAAGAGGCCATGCAGGGCAGCGTTAGTAAACAAATAAGGGTATTGCGATAGATTTTTTCCTTCATGTTCTTTCCTTTAGCTCTTGTAACAGTTGATTCATTCGGAATCTGGTATCTCATTTATTTTTTTTTCTAATGCCTCCATGTGCTTAAGCAATGCATCAATTTGTAATTGCTGGTTTTCGATGCGTAGATGGTTTTTTTTATAAAGTGCAGCGCCACCAAAGGCTGAATTGCCTTCTCCAATCGTGTTGAAATGTAGTGTTGATCTGCCCAAAGCGCTATTGCTAATGCCATATGTATTGGAGGAAAGGGATTCTGTTCCAACTGCAGTATTACTACCGCCTTCTACATTGGATTGAAGCGCCATACTTCCTATAGCGGTATTATAACTTCCAATAATGTTAGCATGGAGTGCTTCATATCCGATGGCTGTATTGGCTATTCCATTACTATTTGAAAAGCCGGTACGGCTCCCGATAAACGTGTTTTTGACCCCAAGGATACCTGCAACATTTACTCTTCCAGCGTTGAGTCCGACAAATATATTAGTGGAGTCATCCGCATGAATCCACAGGAGGTCAGCCCCCATGCCGCTTCTTAATTTGATCAGGGGGTGATGGTTACTTTGAATGGTGTCAACGTCAATGATTAGTTGAGAGATATCTTCTTCGCCCTTAAGATGCAGCTTTCCTAAGGGCGTTAAGGTATTTATACCTACATTCTGAGCGCAGGTAATTGTGGATAGAAGTGTACAAATCCCCATAAGAAAGCAGTGGGAGCTATTATTTTTCATGTTTTTCTATTGGGTATCAAATCTTGCTCAATCTTTTGGCAGGCACAATGAGCAGTGAGTGTTTGGCAGAGATCAGTTATTGACTGCCGGATAGGGCGTGCACATGACACCCGGTTACAGTCCTTACTATGGTAAAAAGTGAGGTCAGGAAGAAGAAAATCAATGGATTCCTTATCTTTATTACTTCGCCAGTAAATACTTGGGGGATGAAAGTGCGGGACGTACTAAAAATGATTAAAGAAGACGGCTGGTTTTTGGTGCGGTAAAAAGGGAGCCACCGGCAGCACAACATCTCTTAAAAAAAGGTCTGGTGACCATCTCTGCACATAAAATGAGTGATGAAATCTCTCCTGGAACGTTTAACAGTATCCTAAAACAGGCCCAAATTAAAGCGAAATGAGAAAGTACTTAGTCATCTATGAGAAAACAAAGACTGGGTATTCAGCATACGTGCCTGATTTACCATGGGTAATTGCAACTGGCAAAACCAAAGCCATTGTCGAAAAAAATATTTTCTCAGCTATTCAATTTCATATTGAAGGATTGAAAGAAGAAAACATGAGAATTCCCAAGGCTCATGCAGAGAGTGAGATATTGGTATTTCCATTATAGAAACAATCATTTGTCAGTAGAAAATATAGATCATGATTACTTATTTGCGCTTTATTATGTTGGTGTCCTTGATTGCTTTCGCCCTGGTTTACCCGACAGCCCAATATTCCGTGACCACCCATCAGGATCCCCTGAAGGCATCAGTTGATATGGGCCAGTTCCATGACCCCTTTGCCTTCAATGTGAAATATGCTGAGGCACCTCACCCTACAGGGAAAGAAGCGATGCGTGCATACCTGAGGGCTAGAAAACTCGAAGCACAACGCCAGACACCGCTTCGTCCGGATGTCACATACCAAAATCGAAGTGTCATCCCCGCACCTGAGATTCTGGCTAGTTTCTCCGGTAATAGTATCATTTCCAGCACACCGCTTGACAATCATCTGGCGATTGGGCCTCAGGAACAAGTTGTGTCTACCATTAATGTACATATGCTGGTGACCAACAATGTTGGCTTCTGGCTCGGGTCCTATAAGCTTGATGAATTTTTTGCATCCACCGGAGGGCTCATCAATCGTTTTTTTGACCCTCGGGTTATTTACGATCCTCAGGAGGACCGGTTTATCATGGTCATCATGAACGGAAGCGAGTGTTCGGATAGTGAGATTGCCCTTGCCTTCAGTCAAACCAATAATCCCCGCGGTCTGTGGAACCTCTATGATCTCGATGGATGCCTCAATGGTGATGGCACCTTTGCAGATTACCCGATGATTTCGATTACAGACCATGAGCTGTTCCTTACTTATAATGCAGTAAACGCTGATAGTACATGGCAGACCGGTTTTTTCGGCACCCAGATCCATCAAATCAACAAGATGAACGGATACAATGGAGAGGCTCTCAACCGAAAAGTATGGAAAGACATTACATACAATGGAAGACTCCTGCGCAACATCTGCCCGGTAAGGAATGCGGATGAAAACCTTCCAGCTTCCATGTATTTTTTATCGGATCGGAATTTTGATCTGTCCAACGATACTATTTTCCTGATGCATCTCACTGGTCAGCAAGATGATCCAAATGCAACGTTGGAGATGACGCATCGTGTCCTTGACCAGCCTTACGGTGTTCCGCCTTACGCTGCACAGAAGAAGGATTCGATGGATACCAATGATGCCCGGATCCTTGATGCATTTGAACAAAACGGCACCATCCAATGGGTGAGTAATACGATGAATTTTAATTCCGGAAGATCCGCCGTATTTCATGGGTACCTTCATCTGGCTCAGTTGCAGGATGTGGCCTACGGGCATATCATCGCTCATCCTAGTGATTATCTTGGATATCCCGGACTTGCCTGGACGGGAAGTGATCCTTCACAGCAGGATGCCATTATTGTCATGAGCCATTGTTCGTCCATTCGCAATCCTGGAGGGTCTGCAGTTTATTCGGATGGATTAGGGCAATACAGTGATTTTGTCACCATCATTGAAGGGACGAGGCCCGTGGATATGATGGCCGGGACGGTAGAAAGATGGGGAGACTATGTGGGCATTCAACGTCTCTATAATCAACCTGGAAGTGTATGGATATCTTGTTCGTATGGCCGTCAAGGCAATGTCAATGAAGCCTGGATTGCTAAGTTGGCTCGTGTGGAAGAAAATGTATCTACAGAAGAAACGGCAAGAGAAAATGTTTCAATCAGTACTTATCCTAACCCAACGGATCACTATATCACAATCGATATAGAAAATCCGGAAGGAAAAAATATTACGGTGGCATTGTTTGATGCAACTGGCCGACCTGTTGAAACATTGTTTGACGGCCCGGCAAATTATGCCGGCAAGACGAGCCTGAGTTTTGCCATTCATACCTTGCCTGCGGGGCAGTATATAGTCCGGGTTTCGCTAGATCGCCAGGAAGTGGTGACGAGGAGTATTGTGAAGATAGATTGATCTGCGATCGGGTGATCGGGTGATTTGGTGATGTGGTGAAGGGGGATTGTCAATATGCTTTCAGGAAAGTGATCTAATAGTTGATCTTGAGATTTCTTCCAGTCGACAGATGTAGTGAGCCTACGGCCCACGAGTGGATTTTTCGACCCTACGGTTACCGACCTTTAGCCCCTACGGGGCTTGTAACTGCAGCTACATCTGTATCTTTATTTACACCCTAAGCTCGTGTGCGACAAATCAAAGGAATCTACTGCCAGGTAAAAGTATGTGTAGTCGTTTTCAACGACAGGCACTCTTCCATCCTCTCACGGTCTTACACCTCTCAAGGTCTTACACCTCTCACGGTCTTACACCTCTCACTCTTTTACACCTTCGCCTGAGAATCACTACTTTCGTAGCTCTTAAAACAACCCATTATGAAGCGTTTCATTTTAATCTCCATATCAGCCTTGTTGTTGGTCAATGCATATGGTCAGCAGTTAATGACC
>JAWXAW010000157.1:0-8385 GCA_034439675.1 Saprospiraceae bacterium
ACCCGGCGGGAATTCTCCTTTCCTTTCCCTTCGACATGCTCAGGGACCCGGCGGGAATTCTCCTTTCCTTTCCCTTCGACATGCTCAGGGACCCGGCGGAAATTTTCCTTTCCTTTCAATTCGACAAACTCAGGAACCCGGCGGGAATTTTCCTTTCCTTTCCCTTCAACAAGCTCAGGGACCCGGCGGTAATTTTCGTTAAAATGCCCTGCGAAAAACCTAGGGCCTCAGCGGGAATTTCCATTTCAATTCACTCCGACAAGCTTCCGGTGAACTTAAGGAAAATCGAAGTATCGCTAATTGAACGTATTGATATCCATACTCTCCAACACCTTTCTTTCATATTCCTTTAGTGCTACCCCGATCATGGCTTTGCCCAAGGTAACTGTATTGGTTACATACTTCGGCAACCGGCGCAACAACCCATAAAATGGACTGATGATGTTATAAATACCCTGATACATGGCGGTCTTCGACTTAATGCCCCTCATCGGCTGGATAAAACCGGGTCTAAACATATACGCATCTTTAAACCCAAGCGCAAGCAGATCATTCTCCGTTTTGCCTTTCACACGGGCCCACATTAGCCTGCCATTCTCCGTGCTATCGGTACCTGCACCAGAAACATAACAAAACGTCATTTCATGATTTAAAGCAAGTACCTCACGTGCGAATCCAAGCGTGAGTTCATAGGTCATCCTCCGATAATCCACTTCATTCATACCCACTGATGATACACCCAGACAAAAGTAACATGCAGTATATCCATTGAGCTGGTCACGAATGGCGCTCCAGTCAAAGAAATCCTTGTGAATGATTTCTTTGAGTTTGGGATGCGTGATACCCACAGAACTCCGGTTGACGACCAACACGTGTTCTACTTCAGGGCTATCCAGACACTCCAGCAATACACCCTTTCCAACCATACCAGTTGATCCGGTGATGATAACTTTCAATTTCATGTTCTTAATTATTAACTCGCTTCCGTTCCTCTTCCGCACCTGTAGCTCGTGTCCTTGCTCCTTTCACTGTCTGATTACCAAAATTACGTGTGTAGGTCAATTTAATGGTAGGTTGGGTAAATTGAAGCTGGGCACTATAGTATTGTTGTTGTTCTTCCAGGTTTAGTTCGTCGCGGTAGATCATGGTATTAAATATATTATCTGCGCCTAATCGAAGGTTACCACCGTTGGCTCCAAACTTCTTTTGCAGTCCCAGATTGACCGAACCAAAAGACTTAAGGGCGAATATGCCGAACAACCCTCCGCTCACATACAATCCGGTAATTTCCAGCGTAAAAGCTTTTGGAAGCGAAAAGGTTTGCGAGGTGTAAGCGCTGATGTTTCCGGCCTCATAGGCCTACAAACCAAACTCATCATATTGTTGTGCCTCCTGTAATACGCCGCTGATGTTATAATACATATTCCACCAACTGACCGGGGTCAGCGGAAAGGACAATGTCAATGACAAAGTCTTCACCTGCCTGAGATTTTCCGTAAAAAGCAATTGCTTATTAGTTCCTTCAATGATGGTGCTTTGAAAATTGGCTATGGTACTATCCTCTATCCCATAATTCAACGATATCAGCGCTGATTTGAAAGTGTAGCCAAGTTCAAAGTTGTTGGAGATAGCTGGTTGTACGGCAGGGTTCCCCGAGAAAAAGGTATACGGATCAAGAAAGATGACAAAGGGAGCCATGTCATTAAACGTCGGGCGGGTGATTCGCTTTCCGTATACAAATTTGATTGTATTGTTTTCGTTCAATCTTCGTGATATAAATAGCGAAGGAAATAATTTTCCGAATTCACGATCGACAATGTCCTGCTCTTCTTCTGAACCAAGGTTTGAATCTGTGTACTCATAACGCAAGCCAGCTTTGATATCCGTTTTTTGTCAAGCGGAACTTCCAGGGTTATATATCCGGCGGCGATCGTTTCATCAAGGTTATATTTTGCAGTAAGTTCGGGATCCGACACCCAGTCTTTATCGTTGTCACTGTACTCTACACCCACGTCATTGGTGAAATTGGAAATCGTTCCTTTTACTCCGGTTTCAAATTTTACTCTATTTCCAATGGGCGTTTTGTAATCCACTTTTCCCACCCTGATGTTGATGGGTGTCATTTTAGTACTTCGTGTATAATTTTCAAAAAAGAAATTGCCCTCTCCATCCTCATAGTGGTTGCTGTAATCCGTGGGATTATTGTCCAGGTACCATAGATAATCTGCATCTACGGTCAGGGAGCTGCCTGCTGAAAAGGTATATTGAAGGTTGATATTTCCCCCCAGGTTTTTCCATTGATTCAATTCATGATTGTCTACGGTTATGACGGTGTCGAGTACACCATTGCTCGACAAATCAGCAACATTGGTGGCATCCATGAGCCATTTTGTGTTATACCCGGACACGAGGCCACCTACCAGCAATTTGTCGCTTACATGGTAATCCAATCCTAGTCGGGCCAAATGGTTGTTTCTATTCGGAAGTCGATCAGACACTGTCTCTGTTTCAATCTGATCACCATTTAACATGATACGCCTGTAAAATTCAAAGGTTTGTTCCTGTGATTCATGCAGATACCCGTAATCACCATATAGATTTGACTTCCCCTTCCGATAGTTAAAATTGAGATTTGCATTTCCGGTAGCTCCCTTTCCATAGCCTGCGCCAATAGCAAATCCACCATTGAAGCCATCTCCTATATTTTTCTTCAGTACGATATTGATGTATCCTGCATTGCCCTCCGCATCAAGGTCTGCAGGCGGAGTAGTCAATATTTCAATACGTTCTATGTTATCCGCACTCATGCCTTCGAGGAGTTGTGTAACCGCTTCCGCTGGCATGTAATTGATCCTGCCATTGATCATCACTACGACCCCGTTTTTCCCACTGACGGAGATCGTATTACTTTGTCTGTTGACGAGTACGCCCGGCGATCGCTCAAGAACTTCTAATGCATTTGTCCCTGACATAGTAATACTGCTAGCCACATTGACGATCATGCGGTCAATCTTTTGTTCGAAAAGTGCCTTTTTTGCCACAACCTGCACTTCATCCATCATGACCGCATCTTCGTGCAGGACGATCTCTCCAAAATCCCTATCGCGACCGGGCTCCTCTAACCCAAAGATTTCTGAATCATGATCAAGATACCCCACCATCATCACTTTGATAAAATAACTTCCTGCACCAATAGTGCCAAGTCTGAACACCCATCATCACCTGCAACGCCTCCTTTCACCAAAGAACTGTCTGCCGTGGAAAGTAAAAGCACATTGGCAAATGGAACCGGTTGATGTGTTTCGTCTGCAACCCGCCCAGCAAGACTGGATTGGGCATGTAACGCATTGGTCATATATCCGAGTGATAATCCTGTATACAGGATCACCGATAAAAAATCTTTACACTGCATAGCTCTCAGTAAAATAAAATTCTTTGAATAGCCAGAATATGCAGGCTAGACTCAGGGATGCTCGGGACATCCGGAGATTAA
The DNA here is from genome assembly GCA_034439675.1 of Saprospiraceae bacterium. Lineage (GTDB taxonomy): Bacteria > Bacteroidota > Bacteroidia > Chitinophagales > Saprospiraceae > Opimibacter. Next base: position 3,494 of record JAWXAW010000157.1, read on the forward strand.
AGATAAAATTAATTTTCAGTGGTAGCAGAAGCAAACAGTTCGACTCAGCTCTCTTCGACGGAATTGAAACGGCTTCCTTGTCTGCATCGGCCAGTCGGCTATTGTTGGAGTTTGATCCAACAATCAAGATAATACCTATTGAGATTTTAACTTGGAATTTATTAGTCGCAGGAGCAAACTACTGCAACAGCATGTCTCTTTCACTAGTTGTAGAAGCTAACAGTTCGGCTACACTTTCTCTCTATTGAACAATGAATTTCTCTGTAGTTGCTTTTCCGGCAACTTGCAGATTGATTATATACAATCCCGGCACCAAATCATTTGCCAGATCAATTTGATTTTCAAAATTAAGCAATTCATCTCCCTGCTGCACAACATTCCCATTCATGTCAGTCACCGAATACTGCATGGTAGAGGATAAATATTGTTCTTTATTACACTTGAAGTTTAAAACCCCCGATGTGAGGGTTGGATAAATGGTCATCACCAATTCTTCAGGATCGCCTGAACTTAGGTTCGTGGAATTAATTAGATCCAGTTCTGCGACTGGAAAAGTCATAATCCCCCTACTGAAAGTTGCCGCAACAATTTTATCTTCGATGGGGTTGTAATCAAGATCATAGACCGGCATGTACGGCATATTGGAGCCTACACGTTCCCACTTTTCTCCGGCATCCTGACTCAGGTATACACCTCCATCCGTAGCTGCAAAAAGTACAGCATCATTCCAACCCGGAAGTATAAAAAAACTATTGACCCCCATCATCGGGAGGTCTGATTGAATGGGTTCCCAGGTTGACCCTGCGTCTTCACTTCTGTAGATATAAGGCTGATGGTTGTTATCCCGGTATCCGGAATAGGTTGCGATGACGCCTTGCGGATGTATGGTAGAGCAAGAAATGGAGGTCACATAAAACCCCGGCGTACCGTCAGTGATGTTAGTCCAGGTTAAACCTCCATCTCCGGTAGTCCATAATAATCCATCCTGCGTACCTGCATACAATCGAAACTCATCCAACCCAGACTGAGCGATAGAAGTTATCGCTGGATATCTGCTGCCGAGGATCGTATCACCTCTAGTCAGATCAGGGCTGATCTCCTTCCATGCTCTCAAAGTATCGTGCATATCCATTTGAAACATCCTGTCAGAGCCACAATACAAAATCTTTGAATCATGCGAGCTCATCACAAAGGGCATATCCCAGTATCTGCTTCCACCCAGCCCATCATTCAGGCCTTCATAATCAAGGCCACCATTCTCCGTAAAATAGATAAAACCGTTCTGAACCGTTACATACATCCATGCAGGTTCTTCGACATCAAATAAGGGTTGAAATCCATCACCACCAAAATAGCGTGGCCATTCATTGAAGAGCGATGCATTACCACCTGTGGTGCCATTGTCCTGCGCACCACCGAAATACTGATCAGGCAGATGCGGATTATATGACGTGCGATAAAATTGTGTGGAAGGAATGTTTTCAATGTCCGTCCAGTCTTTAAACTGGTTGACATCTGTTGTATATGCGCCACCATCTGTACCCAGATAAATCCTTCCATGCGCAAATACCAGATCATGCTTATCAGCGTGTACCGCATAGGTCCACCATGGAGGGGCAGCTTCAAACCAGGTGAGACCGCCGTCTATAGTACGGATGATTTCTACGCCGAGAAGAAACATATCCAGGGGATTTTCCGGATTTACTTTTAGGGCTTCAAAGTACCAGCCAAACTGACCGAATAAGTCGCAGTTGACGCCATGAATAGGGGCTGTAGGAATCGTATCCCATGTCTGACCTCCATCATAGGATTTATAGATGCTTTGTAGCGATTCGATATTTCCGGCACATTCGCCTGCGCTAATGGCGCCGACATAACTTATAAATAGTGTCCCGTCATTAGTCACTTCAAGACTAGTTCGTGAATGTTCAGTTTCCGGAAGACCATTGGTGATATTATTCCAGGTAGCGCCGTAATCTTCACTTACGTAAAGCGAAGTGCCCGGGCCTATTGAACTGCTGACCGTGCTTGAACGGATACGTTTCCAGCCGCAAGCAAAAACACGCCCAACCTTAAACGGATCAGTTACGATGTCAATGACTCCCGTACTATCATCAATCGTCAATGTCTTCTGCCAGGAATCTCCCCCATCCACTGTCCTGAACAATCCCCTTTCGTTGCCTTTCTGGGAAGGATAACCCATTGATCCGACATAGATAATTTCTGGATTTGTGAGATCAACGAATACTTTTGATAAAACGCCTGTATTGTGAAGTCCACGGTATGACCAGGTCACGCCTTCATTGCCAGACCAGTATACTCCTGAACCTAAAAACGGATATCCCGATATATTCACATCACCTGTCGTGGCCCATAGTTGGCTGGGATCATGGGGGTCAAAAGTGATGTGGCTGATCGATAAGGAAGCATGGTCATCAAATACGGGATACCAAATTGATCCCCCGTCTGCTGTGCGATAAATTCCTCCCTGGGAAAACCCGATCAGGATGACGTCCGGGTTGACAGGGCTTACGGCAATGGTATTGACCCTGCCGCCGATATTGCCAGGTCCTTCCAGGTTCCACGTAAAGTCCAATCCCCGGTTCGAATGCGCATTAGTCTTGTCATAAGAAATAGCCTCTCTGAGCCTCTCTTTAAAAAGATCGGGCCTTGACGGCCCGTTTGGATAATTTCGATCTAGGTAGAAAAGCTCATGCGGCTTTAGTTTGTCGGAGTGCTTACCAGCCTCCCGCTCTTCTTGCGGCTCAGGGTCTGGCGACCTATACTGTTTCCTTAACCCAATGAGCGTAAGTCCAACAGCTATAACCACATAGGCCAGAAAAATGATAAGTGTTCGTCTCGAAAATGTGCTCATGGTCGTTCAAAAATAGCAAATCAAATGACAAGCTCTACTACAACGCAACTTCAGATGTCGCCTGTAATGCATATCCTCAGGTTTATTTCAGCAGATGTTCTTGTAGAGGGTCCCAGTAATAAGTCTTCCATCCTTCTTTGATCGTCTCATACTTATGTTCAGGCACACCCTTATGTATAAATACAAGTTTTGTGCCTTTTGTTGAGGGTTGGAGAAGAAATGTACAAAAAGAATAATGATCCTCCGGCCATCCATCCTCCCTGAACACCCAAGCCTGTTCAATCTTTATGTTCTCTGCCAGTTCGATATTGTATCCATGGCAATACCCATCAAAAACAGAAAACTTGCCCCTTGCTCGCCTGCTGAAAGCGGCTTTTGCCCCATGGATTTTGGTCATCTTCTTCGAATCAACGAGCAGTGCATATAACTTGTCCGGGGACGTTGGGAAAGTTATTGTTTGATTGATCGTTTTGGTTTTCATAAGAAATGCATTTTCATTGATTATCCATCATTTTGTACCTCACGTGATCAGCTATCAGCTTCCAGTAACTCAATGTATATTATCCAACACAATCTCAATTCATACTTCGACTCAGCACATCGTTTTTCATTTTTCATTTACTCCGGTTGCTAAGGAAGTCGAAGCATCATTTTTCACTTCTTTAGACCCCGCCCTCCCGCAACAAATTCTTTGTAATTGGCGGGATCATCGCTGCGCTACGACCTGTTTTGCCCTTACACGCTTCCTTTTGCCCCCGCCCTCTGTTTTGCTCTTACTCGCTTCCTTTCGCATGCAAATCCCGGGGAGGCAAATTTTTCCCTCCAAAAAAAAGTTTTCGGAGGGCGAAATGACAAAATATCATCTTTCATCCTTGGTTGCTGAGTGAAGTCGAAGCATTATTTTTCCACAGGTTCACTTCCGGACTCAACTCAATCTGAAACTTTTCCTTCACAGAAGCAATCACATCAAGAGCCAGGCTCCAGATCTCTTCTCCGCGTGCTCCGCCAAGATTAACAAGCACCAGGGCCTGTTTTTCATAACATCCTGCATTGCCCTTGCGTCTTCCCTTCCAGCCAGCTTGCTCGATGAGCCAGCCCGCAGGGACTTTGATGAAGCCTTCTTCAACAGGATAACCTGGTAAGGACGTATGAGATTCCTTAATCCTTTCAAAATGGTCAATGGGAATAACCGGATTTTTAAAAAAGCTTCCGGCATTTCCGATAACAGCGGGATCAGGCAACTTACCTTGACGAATGGCAATCACTACCTGACTGACATCATGTATAGTTGGATTGTAAATTCCTTTTTCAAGCAACATATCCCTGATGACTCCGTAATGTGTATTCAGTTTATGTTCCCGGCTCAGCTTTACGTTGACCCCGGTGATCACATATTTGTCGCGGGCTTCCTTTTTAAAAATACTATCCCTGTATCCGAACTTACATTCCTCTTTCATGAAAATCCGGGCCTCTCCTGTCCCTATTTCAACTGCCTGAAGGGAATGAAAAACAGATTCGAGTTCGACACCATAAGCCCCGATATTTTGCATAGGAGCTGCACCCATGGTTCCAGGGATCAGGGATAAATTTTCAACCCCCCCCAGGTCATGACCTAGCGCCCACATGACGAAATCATGCCACCCTTCACCGGCCGCAACACCGATGATTGGTTCAGGACCATCTTCGAGTATCTGAATACCCTTTATCTCTATCCGCAGGACATTACGATGTATATCGCCGATAGGCAGGATATTACTTCCACCACCTAGTATCAGCGGCCGCTCCAGGTATTGAACAGCCAGTTTGAGTTCTTCATAATCCTCTACCCTGTATAAGTGGTCGCAACTGGCTTCCACGCCTAAGGTGGTAAAGGATTTCAGTGATGCGTTATTGATGAGTTCCACAAGGGGGAAATTAATATTTAATTTGGGGATTCCTGAATCGTGAGACGTGGAGCAAGGAGCAAGGAGCAAGGAGCAAGGAGCAAGGAGCAAGGAGCAAGGAGCAAGGAGCAAGG
>JAWXAW010000158.1:0-25726 GCA_034439675.1 Saprospiraceae bacterium
AAGTCGTAATAGCATTTACATAAGAGAGTGAGACAGTGATATGCTTGGTCCCTTAGCTTGTCGAAAGGACCAAATGCAATAAACTGCACCTCTGCGGCTACCGTAGCAAATACCAAGCTATTGTGGGCGGGATCTGCGATATGCTCGATTTAACTCCTCGTCTGATGTATTCGCATGATCCCCTTTTAAAGTTAATCTCTTCTTTGCGCCTTGGCGGCTTTGCGTGCTATTCTTTTCTTGCGCCTCTACTTGCTTTTCTTTCTGCTTTGCGAGCTTTACTTTTCTCTGTGCCTCTGCGTCTCTATGCGCTATAATCATCTCCGCGGCTTTGCGGGCTATACATTTCTCTGCGCCTCTGCGTCTCTGCGCGCCTTTCTTTTCCTTACGCCTTTGCGTGCTTTACTTTGTGGCTCAGCGTCTTAGGAAATGGGGCATCTGTGGAACTTAGATATACACAGGCCGACCTTTACTGAACTGAGAACCAAAAGCCCGAAAGAAAAAAACGACCCTAGCAAATTTATTTTTCAGCAGATGTAATGAATTCATAATAATTCTCGCGGTATAATCTCCTGTCTCAGATTACGGGAGAAAGAGGAAAGGGTGAAAACGACAAAGGATTTCTCCAACAGGCTAATATAGCGCTGCACTGTTTCATTCGTCAAGCCTGTCATCTGAGCCAGTTCATGATACGATACTTCATTTCCAACCTGAAAGACCAGGGCCTGCAACAATTTGTCCAATTCTGCCGGCTTTTTGATCTCTTGCCACTTTAGTACATCCTTATAGAGATAGCTGGTCGCCAATTCCATGAGCCGCTTTTCCGCATCAGCTGAATGAGTTGCAATTTCAGGATATAATCCATAGATAAGCCGATTTTCCAGCAATCGTGATTCTTCCAGCATACCATAGTGGCCGGCCAACTCAACAACGCTCAGCGGGAAAAGATGATACTCTCATTTTCTTCCGGTAAGAGGCTCGTTTGCTTTTGAGCTGATCTCGAATGCAGAAGATCCTGTTACAATCACTTCGATACCTTTTACAAGGTCATGAATTTGCTTTAACGTAAGTCCAATCCCCTGGATATTTAGGGCTTCATCAATGATCAACCTCTCTTTTCCTTCAAGGAGGTTTTTCAAATACGACGATGTCTTTTTAGTGAGAACAGCCTGTACATCATAATCATCCCCATCTAGCCATAGCACTTTCTCGCCAGCAAATCGCTCTCTCAAAAGGGTAGATTTACCCGTTTGCCTTGGCCCAAGTAGCAGGATTACTTTACCATCCTTCAATGTTTTATCTATAATTTATCCTATTTTCCTGTTAATCATATAATTACATATTATTTTTTAGATGCTATAATCTACCATTGCCTTAAAAACACATAAAAGCATCATTCAATCCTTATAATTTTATATAAATATGTCAGGACAACCTTACAATTTTGAATAAATTCGATTGTTTGTCCCGACGAATTAAAAAAGTTACTCCGACAACTTAGACGCTCTTTTGATCCTCTTTTCTCCATTGTCTCTAAATTGGCTAAGTCCCCATTACCTTTGCCTCAAATCACACCATTGGAAATTCTCAATCGTAAGGCACGTCACGAATACACCCTGCTCCAGAAGTATGAGGCCGGCATTGTGCTGAAAGGCACTGAAGTCAAATCCCTGCGCCTTGGTCAGGCAAATATGAGTGATGCATGGTGCCTCTTTGATCAAGGCGAGCTGTATCTCAAAAACTTGCATATCAATGAATACGAACATGCGAGCATGTCTCAGCATGAAGCCAAAGGCACCCGAAAACTGCTCCTCAAAAAATCCGAACTCAAAAAAATTGAGCGACGCGTCGATGAAAAGGGATTGACCATCGTTCCATATCGCATTTATTTTTCGGAACGAGGTCACGCCAAATGTGAAATCTGGCTTGCACAGGGGAAAAAAGAATTTGACAAACGCAATACGATCAAGGAGCGGGATGTCAAGCGGGATATTGACCGCAGCCTTTCGTAGCGAGGATATAGGGCATAGATATCACCTCAAATGAATTAATCAATTGATTTTTGGTTGGTTTTTTCAAATTAGCTTTTGGCCAGAATATTCTTTTCCTTACGTTATCTTTAGCGTAGTTCAAAACCAACTATGAAACTACGAAAGGAAATTACGGATCTTCTCGCCGAAGGAGTCATCGACCAGCAAACGGCAGAACGAATCGAGCAATATTACCTGACCAAAGCTGGTCCTCCACAAAGCAAACTTGTCATTATATTTGGCATACTTGGGTCACTTCTGGTAGGCCTCGGCATTGTCCTTATCCTCGCGCACAATTGGGATGAACTTTCCAGATCTATTAAAACGGCAATTGCCTTTGTGCCACTCCTGATAGGACAAATAATCTGCGGTTACACGCTGCTTAGACAAAAGGACAGCACCGTATGGCGCGAGGCTGGATCAACCTTTCTGATATTGGGTATTGGTGCTTGTATTTCCCTGATAAGTCAGATCTACAACATCATGGGAAGCCTCGATGGTTTCTTGTTTACCTGGATCATGCTCACAATACCTGTCATCTACGTGATGAGATCCTCTGCTGCTTCACTGTTATACCTTACCGGCATTACCTGGTATGCCTGTGAGACCGGATATTGGAGCAGATCCGCACACGAAAACTACACCTATTGGGCAATGCTCGCCTTAGCCCTGCCTCATTACTATTACCTCTACAAGCAAAAACGGGAAAGCAATTTTTTCACGTTTCACAATTGGTTTGTTCCGCTCTCAATCATTATCTGCCTTGGAACAATAGCGACCCAAATCGAAGAACTCATGTTTATATCGTACATGAGCCTGTTTGGTTTACTCTATCTCATCGGCAATATCCCCGGGTTGCGGGAAATGAAAATCAGGAATAATGGCTACCTGATTTTAGGTTCACTTGGAACCGTGGCCCTGCTGCTGGGCCTTAGTTTTGATTGGTTTTGGAAAGATCTGAGAGGAAAAGATTTTGGAAACCAACAATGGGCTTCCTCCCCGGAATTTATTGCGGCTGTTGTATTATCACTAGCTGCACTGATCCTACTGCTATGGCTAAAGAAAAATCAAAAGCCGATGGATATCAAACCGGCAGAATTTAATTTCCTGCTTTTCATTGGTATCTTTCTGGTAGGCCTCTCATCCCCGCTGGTAATCGTACTCATCAATATTCTGGCACTGGCGATCAGTTTGCTGACCATCCGTGAAGGAGCCCGGCACAATCACTTTGGGATTCTCAATTACGGTCTCTTGATAATCACTGCGCTGATCATCTGTAGATTTTTTGATACCAACCTTAGTTTTGTATTCCGGGGCTTATTGTTTGTGGCTGTCGGGTGCGGTTTCTTTTTTGCCAATTACTGGATGGCCCGTAGGAAACGAATAGTGAAAAATGAAGAGTGAAAAATGATGATTTGATTACGCTCAGTAACCGGATAAATGAAAATCGTAGCGCAGCGAAGATCACGTCCGCTAGGCGTGAGTGAAAAGTGATTATTTAATTTATTTTAAGTAAAACCCCATTTACCTCAACTTTTAACTTTAACTAAATATCCCCTAAGCCTCTAAGCTCCTAAGCTCTATAATCAATGAATTACAAAATCATTTTTCCTGCATTCATCCTGATGGTCGTGGTCCAACTGTATGTCCCAGCGAGCCTCCTATTCCAAAATGAGCGGGTCATTCAATTCGGAACGGAATACAAATTTAAAACAGCTCCTATCGACCCTAATGATCCCTTTCGTGGAAAATATATCACCCTGACCTTTGAAGAGACGTCCACCACCATGGAGGATAGTATCTCATGGGTCAACGGGACTCCGGTCTATGTAACGCTGACGACTGATGACGCAGGATATGCAAAGATTTTGTCATTGACTGACATGGAACCTACAGGAAGTAGTGATTATATCAAAGCAAATGTGGATTATGTTCTTTCAGATACTGTACACACAGTCTTTGTCCGATATCCCTTTGACCGGTTTTACATGGAGGAATCGAAAGCACCCCTTGCTGAACAAGCATACAATGAGGCCATGGTAGATTCAAATCAGGTGGCTTATGCCCTGGTCCTGGTTCAGAACGGAAAGGCCGTTATAGGTGATGTAGTGATTGATGGAATATCAATCCAGGAAGTGGTGAAAAAGCGCCAAAGGTCCATTAAGTAGAATTCTCATTAATTGCATACTTCTGTTCGGTCAGCGTTCAAGGAAAATTATTACAGATAGGAATGAGAATCGAAAATGATTGTGACTATCTTTGTTGATGTAAAAGTTAACTTCATTGGCTGGTTTAATCAATCAGTTTAAACGGATCTCCTCATACAATGAAAATACTGCTTCAAAAACTTTTCCTGGGCAGGCCGATGGAAGGTCCAACACCTGTCAAAGGGGCAATTGAAAAGCGGATATACAACATCAAATGCATCTGGAACAACGTACACGATAATGATGTCGGAATAGAAAAAATCCTACGTTTATTTCTGGCCGTTTCCCAGTTTTTCTTCCCTGGGCTGTATATCAAGGAAATTTTCAGCCGGAAATGGATTTCCTATCAGGATATTGCTGTGGATGCATATGTCTTACTTAAATTAGCCTACCCGTTGTTCCTGCTGTATAATGGCCTTGAAAAAAATAATTTTTTCTTTGCCCTCCTCCTTATGTTCATGGTGGAAACCATGCTCTATGTTCCCACGTTGATTTTTGCATCTGACGCGATGGCCAGGCCCAGGTCCTACAGGCGATCTATGTTGCTGCTCTTTCTCAACTATATTGAAATTATTTTTGAGTTCGGGGTCATCTATGCACATGGACATTACCTCAATACGCCCTTTATGCATTGGTTCGATCCCGTGTATTTCAGCTTTATTACCTCAGCCACGATCGGATACGGAGATTTCTACCCTGTCATGCCCTTGGGTAAAATGGTGGTCAGTTTTCAAACCACCCTGTTTATTATTTTCATTGCCTTGTTCCTGAATTTCTTTTCAGGCAAAGTGGAAGCCAAGGGCTATTTCGGAGAACATAAAACCTGAAACATTTTGAAGTTGGGGTTACCTATCTGAACATCGCCTCTATCCTTTTCTTTCTTAGATTCACCATATGAAACTAGAATTTACATTAACGGAGCAAGACTTACTGACCCATCAGCTTTTTGCCACCTCTAAAGCAAAAAGAGTAGTCAAACGGAGAGCACAAGGCAAAATCTTCCTGTTGCTCATCTATATGGCCACCGGGTTGTTTATCTGGGAAAGGAATGGGGTGGTCACCGGGGCCATATTTTTTCTGGTATGCCTTCCCTTGTATTTTCTATATGCTTCGATGGAGCGCAAACAATATGTCAAACATATCAGTGCCTTTGTCACAGACCAGTTTAAAACACGCGGTGATAAAAAAACATCACTGACGTTTGGTGAAAAGGAAATCACCATGAAGGATGGAGACAATGAAAGTATAGTGCCCATGCCAGACCTGGAAATTATCCATGAGATAGATGCATTGTACTCCATTTCCCTTACCACCGGCCAGGCGATCCTCATTCCAAAAGAGCACCTTATCTCCGTTGAAGATACCACCTCGATGCTGATGAATCTTGCAGAACGATTGGATATCCCTTATCAGCAAGAGATGAACTGGAAGTGGAAATAAATCCTTCCACGGATTCAGACTGGTCAGTTGTATCTTCTTAATGACTTAAATTTGAGGTATTAACCCTTGTTGTGATTTTCCGAATTCGCCTTTGTTGACTTTATATCAACATTGGGAAATCGCACGTCTTAAGCTCAAACAGGAATCTTCTAAGGAGGTCATCCTCATTATTGACGAAATACAAAAAATCCAAAACTGGAGTGCGTATGTCAAAAAGGAATGGGATGCGGACACACGAAATGGTATTCCGCTCAAAGTTATTCTGTTAGGCTCTTCTCGTCTGTTGATCCAAAAAGGGCTCACGGAATCGTTAGCCGGGCGGTTTGAAACCATCTATCTTGGCCATTGGTCTTTCACTGAAATGAATACTGCCTTTGGATTCACGCCCGAAGAATATGTTTGGTTTGGTGGCTATCCGGGGGCAGCAAACTTGATCCAAGCCGAAACCCGATGGAAAAACTATGTAAGGGATTCGCTGATTGAAACTAGTATTTCGTTAGATATCCTAATGCTCACCCGTGTGGACAAACCGGCACTGTTGCATAGGTTGTTTGAAATAGGTTGCCTCTATTCAGGTCAGATTCTATCGTACACCAAAATGTTAGGGCAATTACATGATGCAGGAAATACTTCAACCCTCTCCCACTACCTCTATCTGCTCGATACAGCAGGCCTGCTAAGTGGACTTGAAAAATATGATCAAGGAAGAATAAGACAACGAGCATCAAGCCCAAAATTCCAGGTGCAAAACACTGCGCTGATGATCGCCTCTCAATCAGAATCTTTTGCATCAGTGCATGCTCATCAGAGTCAATGGGGCCGATGGGTCGAATCTTGCAACGGTGCCCATCTTCACCATGGATGCATGAAACATCACCTCAACCTATACTATTGGAGACATGTTAATGATGAAAATGACTTTGTCTTGACAGACGGAAAAAAATCAATCGGCATTGAAGTGACTACATCTATTAAACACAAAAAGTCAGGTATGACCGCTTTTACAAAAACGCACCATCCTGATAAAGTTCTGTTGATAGGCGCCGATGGTATGCCATGGCAGGAATTTATTAAAATCAGTCCGCACGAATTGCTTTAGTTTTTGCTCTGAAAAGAAATATTAAAGTGCATTTCCCGAGAAATATCGCGTAGAGACGAAGTGGATTTTCTTTATACAATTCGTGCAGAGACGCAGTGACGCAGTGAATTTTCTTTAGACATTTCGCGCAAAGATGCAGTGACGCAGTGAATTTTCTTTATACATATCCTGCAGAGACGCAATAAATTATAATCATGCAATTCACACGCTTACTTTCTTACTCTAACCTTCTCACATGCTTACATACTAGAACTCCGCATTACCGGGCGTACGCGGAAAAGGAATTACATCCCGGATATTGGACATGCCGGTGACAAATAAAACAAGGCGCTCAAATCCAAGTCCAAAGCCCGCATGCTTACAGGTACCGAATCGTCTTGTATCCAGATACCATTGCATCTCCTCCAGTGGCACATGCATCTCCTCCATACGACGCATCAACACATCAAGCCGCTCTTCACGTTGTGACCCACCGACGATCTCACCAATGGCCGGAAACAAAATATCCATGGCTGATACCGTCTTTTCCCCTTCATCCACGCGCATATAGAATGCCTTGATTTCTTTCGGATAATTCGTTAGGATCACAGGTTTTTGAAAATGTTTCTCCACGAGATACCTTTCATGCTCCGATTGCAGGTCCGTCCCCCACCCTTCAATAGGATATTGGAATTTGCCTTTTTTGTTTGGCGTAGAATTTTTCAAAATCTCAATCGCTTCCCCATACGTCAATCTTTCAAATTTATTGTCAACCACAAATTTCAGCTTGGAGATTAAATCCATCTGACTACGGTCAGCCTGCGGTTTTGATTGTTCCTCCTGTTCCAGGCGCTCCTTCAAAAACTGAATATCATCAGCGCAATGTTCAAGTGCGAATGAAATAACATACTGCAGCATACTTTCTGCCAGATCCATGTCATCCTTAAGATCAAAAAAAGCTACTTCAGGTTCGATCATCCAGAATTCGGCAAGATGTCTTGTGGTATTACTGTTCTCTGCACGGAACGTAGGACCGAATGTGTATACTCTGCTCAAGGCAAGTGCAGCAAGTTCAGCTTCCAACTGCCCCGATACAGTAAGATTGGTTTCCTTTTGGAAAAAATCTTTTTTGACATCCACTGCACCTTCAGGTGTAAAAGGGATTTTGTTCAAAGGCAGTGTAGTCACTCTGAACATTTCACCGGCTCCTTCCGCATCTGATCCCGTGATCACCGGACTGTGGAAATAAAAGAAACCACGCTCATGAAAAAAGTGGTGAATCGCATACGCGAGTGAGTGACGGATCCGCATGACTGCGCCAAATGTATTGGTACGAATGCGGAGGTGCGCGATCTCCCTCAGAAATTCCATACTGTGCCTCTTTGGCTGCAATGGGTATTTATCAGGATCAGCATCACCTACTACTTCGATATGAGTAGCTTTCAATTCAACATCCTGACCCTTGCCCTGAGAAGCGAGTAAAGTACCGGTAGCTATAATAGCTGAACCTGTTGTAATACGCTTGAGCAATCCCGGGTCAGTAGCCTCGTGATTTACCACCACCTGCATAGTCTGAATACAGGACCCATCACTGACAGCGGCAAACTGATTACTCCTAAAGGTTCTTACCCATCCACAAACGGTCACTTCGGTGCCTACAGGCTTACTCTTGAGGATTTCTTTAATTGATTGTTTCATATAGGATTATGCGACATAAGGAGGTCAAAGATACAGTCCTTGACCCTAATTCTGCTGGCATCTTGCAAGGAAGGGCTCCGCATCCGGGGTGCCAAGCTCAACTGCCTTTTTCCAGTCCGCACATGCTGCTGCGAGATCGCCCAGGGCTTCATAGGTCCTCCCTCTGAAAAAATAAGAAGCCCCATGCTGTGGCTGAATAGCTATGGACTGTTCCATATCCGCTTTTGCCTGCGGAAACATACCCATCTTTCCGTAGCAGAAACCACGCTCATAATAGGCATTTGGAAAATTCGGATTCAGTACGATCAATTTTGAATACGTTTCAATGGCCTCATTGAGCATATTGGCTTCTTTGTATGCGACACCGAGGTTAAATATACCATGCTGATTATTAGGATCTGCATTGAGGATGGCTTTAAAATCTTCTGCAGCTTCTTTGGTGTGTCCGCTGGCACCAAGCGCGCTGCCCCTAAATTGAAGCGCTGAAATATTGCCAGGTTCCTTTGCGAGTGCCTGGTTAGCTACTTCAATAGCCTCCGGATATTTAGCAAGTTTAAAATACGCTTCAGCAAGGCGAACCTTTGCATCTGTATAATCCGGACTGAGTTCAGATCCCTTTTTCATGAATGGCAATGCTTCTTCCCAATTGCCTCCATCTCTCAGCATAGACCCATAGTTGAGATTGGCCAATCCAGATCCGGGATTTGAAGTAATCGCATTTGTATAATAAGGCTCCCAACCTTCATATGTTCCTATCCTCCAGAAATTGACACCGGACCAAACCACCAGGACACCGGCAAGTATATATGGAGCTACTTTCTTCGAGCTCAGTTTTGATTTGTCAACTATTGCAAGTATAATGAGCCATAGTCCAATAAAAGGAAACCAGGATCTGTGGTCGAGATAATCATAAGCCACTCCTGCAAAGGAAGGTTCATATGCCAGAGAAGGTAGTAGTGGTGCAAGCCAGATGACCGCACCTATTAGCACCAGTTTAGGATCAGGTTTGTATTTCCATTGCATTAAGGAAAGGACCCCTACACAGAGTAAGCCGCCCAACGTCCAAAATATTGAATACCCCGGCATCACACTATATCCAAGTGGAACTATCATTTTAAAAACTTCCTCCAATAGCGAACGGGTATTCCTGAAGAAAGCAAGGGCAGAAAGATTTCCGGCATCGGCAATGGCGGATGACCTCATCGCAAAGTATACCGCAAATAATAGTCCGTTGATACCTATCCACACCCACTCCATTACCGAAGGCATCTTTTTACGTTCGGCATACAACATCACCAGCGCGATAGGAAGCAAGGCCACAGCTGATTCCTTCGACAACAAAGCCAGGAAAAATACCGGCACTGCCATCCAGAGAAATTTATTTGAATTCGCTTTCAGGTATCGCTGCACCAGAACAATGAACCCAACACCAAACAACATTAGATATAAGTCGCCCCGTGCAGCGATCCACCCGGCAGCATGAGGGGTGAGCAGGTTGACACTATACAACAATGTACCCGCCCAGGCGAGTGTAGGTTTAAAATAAGAACGCAACAGGATAAATAAAAGAACAACACCTGCCAGAAAGACAAGCAGGTTGTGAAGATGATATACAGTTGGGCTTTCTTGCCCAAGTGCATAATCTATCATATAGGTGATGCTTTGCCATGGGCGATAGAGCTCTATTCGCGCATCCATAAACCAGGCATCAGTCGTAAAAGCTATGGCAGGGTTAAATCCCTCTTTGATCACCGTATTCTCAAGGATCATCTTGTCATCATCATGCATGACAAAATCAAAAAATACGGATCGTCCAAAAACGACCAACGGGATGGCGATCAACAGCAGATACTGCCAGAGACTGAGTTTTGCAGTTGCCTTTTTAGGGGAAGTTTGTTTTTGCTTTTTAATAGCCATTGCTTCTCAAGGTAATGAGTTGAAAACTGAATAATGAAGGAAGGGCGAAATGCAATGACAATGATATGAAGAAAAAAGGGAATATGAAAAACTGCTACTGGATGGAGCGAGGCGGTGAGTGGTGACAAACTGCTTTCTCCACCTGCCACAGATAGCGTTTATGCCAACAAATCTGTTAGCTCCCAGCATTCACGCAACATCTCCTCTCTTGAATATCCACCAGGTATACCGCCATACCGGAAGGTGAGGCACTGGTTGAAAAACCCGATGGCACGGTCCGTCAATGTTTCATTGACACCTGCTTTGACCATATACTTTCTCATGCTTGTCTCATCAAGTTCGGAGGATGGAATCATAAAACGATCGATCAGAAACTTATAATACGTTTCAGTAGCCTTTTCAAAAAAAGCATGACCAGCCAAAAACTCCATGTTAGATTCCAGTTGATTGTAATGCGTGTATGCATTGGTGGCCGCAGCATGTTTGATTCTTTCTGCTTCAGGCATTTGATTTTCACGCTTGCGCTTTGCTGCCTTGAATACACTTAAACCAGAACCCGATAGCAACAGCGCAAAAAGCAATAGATGTGGTATAGAAATCCAGAACTTGTCTTTCAAAATGACTGGGTTTATGTTCATTAACTCCGGGGGTCCGGAGGCGATCTGATGCATCAAGGCCGTATCGAAAGGCACACCGGTGCCCTGTGTGACGTGCAGGTCAATGGTATCTGATGTAATGGTCACATATTGCTTCCGTGCCGGGTCAAAATACGTAAAGGGTACCACCACCTTGTAATCACCGGGAGCTGCCGGAATCATCTGGTAGGCGACTTTGCGGATATGAGAAACTTCATTGCCCGCATCAAAGACTTTATCTTCTATAATCCTGGGATCATACTTTTCAAAATCCCCATTGGCTACTGCAGATGGAACATCCCATCTGCGTGAATCGCCATTGCCTGTAATCTCGACCTGGAAGGTAAATGCTTCATCCGTAGTGATCTCTGTTTTGCCAGGTGTGAGACTCATCTGATAGGCTCCCACTGCTCCCGAAAAGGAAGCTTGCGCACCAATAGGTAACGGAAGTATAGTAATGGTCAGCGGCTCTGACGCAACCTGGACATCCTGGATCCTACGCATCGTAAAAAATCCCTGGTTACCGGGGAATGGGGCATTGATTCCTGCACTCATCACCATCGGGTCAATCGTATAGGTGCCCGATTGATGTGCAAATAATGCAATTGACTTAATGATTCTCGAGGTAAACTGCAGCCCATTGATGGTTTCGTAAGAGGCCTCCCGACTAAAGTCTGAAAAGTGCTGTACAAAAAAATCAGCATAATCATCTTCATCGAGTGTACTCACGGTCTGTACATTCTCCCTGAAGAGTAATCTGTAGGTGAGCAAAATTTGTTGTCCCGGGTAATATGCTTTTCGATCTGTTTCAGCCCTTAAGATGACCGGTTCTCTGGACGAGGAAGATGAGCCTTGTTTTGCTAAATCTTTTTGAGCGATAACTTCAACAGCGACCGGCCGGGTAATAAATTTTTTACTGCCTGCCACAACTGTTGCAGCGCCTATGGATAATTTACCCTGTGTAATGGCGAGCAATGAATAAGACCATGACTGACTCCTGTTGACGGCACCATTGATCACCATGGTACTGGATCCGATAGATGGACCACCTACCACCCGAAAATGCTCAAAAGAAGGTGGACGAAAATCCAAACCATTGGCATTGAGGAGTTCAAACTGAACCTCAAAAACCGAATGCTGCGCAATCTTCGATGACGAAATACTGGTCCTGAATTCAGGCTCTTGCGCAAGCACAACACTTCCCGCACCAGACAGGATGAGAAAAAAAAAGAAGCATCTCCGTAATTTAAAATTTCCTTTTCTCACGGGTTGTTGTTGAACTTGATTTTTCTGATGCAGATCTGGACGAAGAGGGTGATCCCGGGGTAGCCAAGACCACTACTTCAACCGGACGGATGGTCAGCTTTTCCTCACCGGTCTGATAGGTGGCTTTTGGCACAATCAGTGTTCCGGCTTCCATTGCCATCAAGGTAAAGGAATAAGACTGGTTTGAACTCATCTTTCCGTTTTGGTACATAAAACTGGAGGAAGTATTCGGTCCACTAATCACCGGTAGCTTGCTCATATCCGGCATGTTGAGCTTTCCCTCTCCGTTTTCAATCGTATAGGTCACCTCTACCCTTTCCCCGATGGAGACGGTATCTGAACTGACCTCGACTTTCACCACCGGCTGTTGTCCATACACAGTGATCGTAAGTAATAGTACAGGTAAGAAAAATAAACGTTTCATTCTATGTTTCAATACTTGTTATACAATGATTAATTAAGTCCAACGACCTTCCCTTTTAACAAACCATTCGAATTAAAACAGCGCAATCAACCACTAATACAAAGCTTCCTGTAGAGACTTTCTTCGTGATTCGATACTAAAAGCTCCATTGAAAAATTTCGTACGTAGAGTACGGAGTACACGGAGAAATACTTCTCACTCTCGTCTAGCGTCGTGATCTATGCTGTGCTTCGATTTTAATTTAACCGGTTGGTGAGCGTAGTCGAACCATCATTTTTCATTTTTCATTTATTACCAATCTTTAACCGGTGGTGCCGATTTCCCTGCCGCTTTTTTTAGTTTTTCCTGCACCCGTTGATCTTCCCGTTCTATAGCCTTAAGTATTTCCCTTGCTTCTTCATTGCTCAATTCCTCTGCGGATTGCTTTTGGTCCTCTTCACGTTGTGGTTCTTTCTGCGGTGCGCCTGATTGATCTTGTTGTTGCGATTCATTTTGTTGCTGATCAGATGGTTGCTGTTCGTTTTGGTCTTGCTGTTGCTGATCTTGATTTTTTTGCTGGTTCTGCTGCTGTTGATATTGTCGCAAAGCGAGTGTCAGGTTTTTCTTGGCTTCTTCATCTTCAGGCTGAAGCTTTAGGGATTCTATGTACGCCTGTATGCTTTTATCGTATTCCTGGCTTTGATAGTGAGCATTACCCAGATTATACCAGGCTTTCGACTTCAGTGCCGGATCATCTGAAGATTCTATCGACTTCTGATATTGCTGGATGGCTTCAGGGATCCTGTTCTGATTATAGATGGTATTGCCGAGATTGAATGAGGTTGTGGGCTTTTGTTTTTCCTCCAACGCTTTGCGATACGCGGTTTCTGCATCGGTATATGCCTGTTGGTTATATAATTCATCCCCAACCCTTAACCATGGATAATCAGCCTGGCTCCATCCTGATCCATAGGAGGTAATGATCATGAAACAAAGCAAGACGATATGTTGGTTCTTTCTCATCAGATAACGTCAGATTTATAATTAGCCACCACCATGAAACCGATCAAAAAGAGCGCCGGAAACAGGAACCACTGGAAATAGCTTCTATGCTCCGTAAAAGAACGCTTTTCCATCTTACTTCTTTCGAGACCTGCCAATTCTTTTCCCAGTTCTTCGACAACCATGTCTCCGCCTGCTGCGTCAAAATATTTACCATTTCCCTTTTGGGCAAGGTCCATCATCAGGGATTTATTTAAAGCAGTGCGGACAGGCTGGGCATGATCATCAAGTTTGAGATACTTCTGCCCTTCGTTTGTGATGGGGATCGTAGCTCCGGCTTCAGTGCCCACGCCTATTATATAGGTTACCCAACCTGCTTCGGCAGCCTGTTCAATAGCCTCGGGTGCATCGTTGTCATGATCCTCTCCATCTGTAAGGACAATGATTGCACCCTTGGTATCAGTTTCCCCTGATTTTGGAGTAAGAATCAACCTCAAAGCTTTTCCAATGGAGGTACCTTGGGTCCCGGCCTGATCAGGACTCGCTGCATTGAGGAATAACTGAATGGCGTGCCAATCGGTGGTGAGTGGGCTCTGGACATACGCATTACCGGCGAACAGAACCAGCCCCACCCTGTCTGTCTTGAATTTGGTAGAGAGATCCAGGGCTATTCTCCTGGCCCGCTCCAGTCTGCTGGGGGCTATATCCTCAGCAAGCATACTGGTGGAGATGTCTAGTACCAGATATATATCAGCGGTCTTACTTACTACAGCTACAGATCTGTAGCCCCACTGCGGATTGGCGGCTGCAACGGTGAGAAGTACTGTACTCAATAATCCCAGCCACATCCAATTAGGTCTATCATGCTGACCATCAGTGATTTTCTGATTGGAAGTGTTACTTCCCCACTTTGACCAGGCTCGGCGGGCCAGATATTGCCGCAGGTAATAAAAGAGGATCGCCAGGGCAGATAATCCAATCAACCAGAAAAAACCGGGATGTTCAAATCTAAACATGGTGTCTTGGTGGTTGCTTTTGAATGAAGGTGATTGCTAAATTTATTCCACGTGCATGACTTCCTGTCTCCTGCCGCAAGTCTGAGACAACCTGATATCAAATACCTCAGGATCTGGACAGACAGAAAGCAGTTTCTCTATTCGCAGCAAAAATAGTCATATGCCTCTATGCTGCAGTATTCTTGAGAAATGGTTAACATCAGGATCCGTATGTTGACTCCAAAACGATAGATCTTGCAGGTTTATGATCAACAAACCCGAGTCGGTTGAGGGCAGGTTTATGCAATCCGGGGCTACCCGGCATCATTAGCGTAAAATAATTGGCAATTAGCTGTCAGAGCACGAATACGATCAATAGGCGGAAAAGCAGGAATATTAAAAGCTATTACTTTGGTAGTCAAAGTGCAATATGTGGCACAATTATACTATATCAAATATCCTATGCAGTTTCAAAAATTCTGAGAATGCCTCGGACTTCAAAATTTAAATAATACAGCAGTGGCAATCGAAAAATAAAAATATTTTTGTGCTGATGATTACCTCAGCGATGAGGTGTAATCTTTTATTCTCTTACCCAGCAATGTCATTAAACTAAAAACATTAAATCATCCTATTTATGAGCAATCCAAGTGTCAAATCTGAAAAAGCTGAATCAACAGGGTCTTTCAACAGGTTATTTGCTTCTATTCTGATTCCTGTGGCTTTGGTCATAGGGTATTTAGTCTTCAAATATATTCTGGGTAGTCCCGGGAATTTTGTGGATAACAATCCAGAAGGACACCCACTTCCGGGCAATTATCTCGGGATGATGTACAAGGGTGGTTTGATGGTGCCTGTTCTGATGGCCAGTATGATTATTGTTATCGCGGTGATCATTGAGCGTTTTGTATCCCTCAATGTGGCTAGCGGTAAAGGCCCGACTCCTTTATTTGTCCGCAAGATCAAAGGATTTCTGGATCGCAATGACGTCAACGGAGCGATCAAGGAATGCGATATACAGCGCGGCTCAGTAGGAAATGTCATCCGTGAAGGATTGCACAAATACAATACGATGTCCACCATGCCTGGCCTCGAAAAAGACCAGAAGATCCTGGCGATCCAAAAAGAAATTGAAGAAGCAACTTCTCTTGAGTTGCCTATGCTTGAGAAAAACCTTGTTATCCTGGCTACGTTCGCTTCCGTTGCTACCCTGATGGGTCTGCTGGGAACGGTACTGGGGATGATCCGCGCTTTCTCCGCGATTGCCACTGCAGGAGCACCTGATGCTGTTGCGTTGTCAACCGGTATTTCGGAGGCGTTGATCAATACCGCATTGGGTATTGGTACATCTGCCTTGGCAATTATCTCTTACAATTATTTCACGACCAAAATTGATGGGCTGACCTACGGAATTGATGAGGCAGGATTCAGTATTGCACAGAGTTTTGCTGCAAAACATTAATTCTTCACACACCGTTATTCATTAACTTATGCCAAAGGTCAAAATACCCAGAAAGAGTACATCAGTCGATATGACTGCCATGTGTGACGTGGCCTTTCTACTGCTTACTTTTTTCATCCTCACGACCAAATTCAGGCCACAGGAAGCTGTGCAGATAGATATTCCTGCTTCAACAGCACAGATACCCATCCCGGAAACCGATATCATGATGTTTCAGATTTCCCCTGATGGACGACTGTTTTTTGGTTTAGATGATCAGATTACCCGCCTCAAATTACTGCAACGATTGTCCGATCATTATGAGATTACGTTTACACCTGAACAGACAGCGGCTTTCAAATTAATTGAAACCTGGGGAGTGGACATTCGGCGATTGCCTGAATTTCTGGAGATGGATCCAACCGCCAGAGCTGCATTTCAGCAGCCGGGGCTGAACATCGACACCACCGGGGGCCAATCTCAGGTGGAAGATCTTATCCTCTTTTCGCGTCAGGAAAATAATAAGTTGCGCATTGCCATTAAAGGTGACAAGACAACTGAATACAGGCATTTTGACAGATTGATTCAGGCTTTACAAAACAGAAAGGTTAATAAATTCAACCTGATCACTTCAGCCAAGTCGGCACAGGAGTAATTCATTTATACAAAACAAAAAACGTGAATCATGGCTGAAATGAATACTTCCGATAGTGGAAGTCATAAAAAAGGCTCAAAAAAGTTAAGGACCAAAAAAATGTCCACCAGGGTTGATCTTACAGCCATGGTGGATCTCGGTTTCCTGCTGATCACCTTCTTTATGCTGGCCACTACGATGAACAAGCCGAAGACCATGGAGGTCAATAAACCTGCAAAAGAAAAAGAAGAAGTCAAAGAACCTCCAATTAAAATGTCAAAAACGGCAACACTCATGTTGGGTGCCCGCAACAAAATTTATGCATACGTATCACCTGATGAAATCGATGCCACTACTGAACTGCAATTGGACAGCCTCGATTATAGCCCGACCGGTTTAAGAAAATTTATACAGCGCAGACAAAAGGAAGTGCAGGAGCAGTGGGGGGATAAAGACCAGTTATTTGTCATGATCAAACCTTTACCTTCTTCCAATGTTAAAAACATAGTAGATGTCTTGGATGAAATGACGATCAACGACGTGAAACGGTATGCTATCCTTGAACCTAATGACCCGATTGACTCGCTCGTAGCCCTTCAGACCAGACAGAGCCGAAAATAATTTTTATGCAATTATGCAGTTGGCTGCATCATTAGTTTAAAGAAAAAAGAAATAGCCATGGAAAATGAAAAATTGCTGAAAAATTCGATGGATGACATCGTTTTTGATGGCAGAAATAAAGCATACGGAGCCTTCCAGCTCAGACGCTTGTATGACAAGCATATGTCACGGGCTATGATTTCCGGAATGTTGTTTTTCCTGCTGGCGGTGAGTTCACCAAAAATTATCCAACTAATCAAAGGGTTTATTCCTGAAACAGAGAATGACCTGATCATGAAAGAGGTGACCCTTGCTGAACCTCCGCCAATTGATCCAAAGAAACCACCTCCACCACCACCGCCTGAAGTAAAGCCTCCGCCCATAAAGGATCAAATCAAGTTTGTTCCGCCGGTCGTCAAGAAGGATGAGGAAGTAATTGAAGAAGAACCACCTCCACCAACCATCGAGGAGATCAAGGACAAAGAGATCGCTACGGAAACAAAAAAAGGGGAAGAAGGCGGTGTTGATGCATCTCTGACAGAACCTGGCAATCCACCTGCACCTCCTGTGCTTGAGGAACCTAAGGAAGAAGAGCCCTTTGCCTATGTAGAACAAATGCCCACGTTTCCTGATGGTACAGAGGCGATGTACAAATACATCTACGAGAAGATAAAATATCCTGCTATTGCCCGGGAGAATGGGATTGCCGGCCAGGTCATCGTGCAGTTTGTCGTATCCAAGGAAGGTGATATTCAAAAAGCAAAAGTAGTACGTGGTATTGGCGGCGGATGTAACGAAGAAGCACTCCGTGTTGTAAATGGCATGCCGCGATGGAAACCGGGTAAACACAACGGAAGAGCTGTACCGGTTACATTCACTTTGCCGATTAAGTTCGTTCTCCAGTAAGGCATGAATGCCGAAACGATCAGGCGACTGTTCCTTTTGATACTGGGGCTGACGTATATTGGATTAGGGATTTTTATGTTTGTTAAAAAAATAATCCCGCTATCGCCTTGGGGCGAAATCCTTTCTGCGGCATTTGTACTGTACGGATGCTTTCGGGTGTACAGAGCTCTTGCGAAAAAGTAAACAGGACAAGATATACATGTAGCGAAGGTCTGATCTCCCGGACAGGGAATCAGACCTTCTTATTCAACCGCAAAGCCTTAAGGTGAAATTAATTCTCCTTAACACCGGCTTAACTGAAAAAGAACTGATGTCACGTCATTCTGATAGTAAAAGACCTGAACAGGTGACTATGAAACGCTTTACTGCATATTTACTCTTTTTGCTCTTCAGCACCTCGATGGCGTGCGTGAAGAAAGCAGAGGATATCGAAGGACCCACTATGGGCTCCCTCCGGATCCTGGCCGACGAGAGTATTAAGGATATCGTGGAGCAGGAAGAGGATATTTTCGAACGCTTCTATCCATACGCTCACCTGGATATCACATATACGAATGAGCACGACATGTTCAATAGGTTGCTGATTGATAGTGTTGATGTAATCATGAGTACCCGGATGCTCAACACCGAGGAGACCTCTTACCTGACAAAGCGGCAATCGGTGCCCAGGCACTTTCCATATGCGACCAGCGCCATTGCATTTATCGCCAATCAAAATTCACCGGACACTGCATACGCGTATGAAAAGATGATTTCCATGCTTGGAGATTCCTCCTCCGGAAAGATTTTCGTGATTGAGAATGTCAAATCCGGCATCACGCAGCAGATTTTACAATTGATTAACAAAGCTGATTTACCCGGTCATTTTTATGCCCTGACCTCTAAAAAGGAAGTCTTTGAATATATCAAGGCTCATGACAATGCCATCGGCATCATCGACTATGTAGCTATCGGGGACAGTGATAGTGCGTTCACCAGAGAAGTCCTGGCTCGGGTAAACCTGCTGGCACTCAGTAGGCCCCTGGACTCAATACAGTATGGGTTTCTGAAGCCTTACCAGTATAATCTGCAGGACCGGAAATATCCTTTCACCCGTGAATTGTATGTCATCAATAATACGGGGAAAAGTGACGTCGGAATTGGATTTGCCTCGTTTATTTGTAGTGAAATAGGCCAGAAAATCGTTCTGAAAGCAGGTTTATTGCCTATATATCAAACCGAACGAAATCTTGAGTTTAAGAACTCCGCCGATATAAAAGTTGTAAAATGAACACAATACCTCATAATCATGTTGCATTTTTGCACCCTTATTTTTTAAATGCCCTTAAAATGAAAAATCTATTATTTGCGGCCCTGTTCGTTTCTTGTTCGACTATCCCACAAGCGCAGGTGCCATCATTACAGGAAGGGATCAAGCAGTTGCAGAATGAGAATTATGCAGCAGCCCTGACCACGTTCAATGCCATCGCGAAAAGTGATTCGAAAAACGGAACCATTTATTATTATATCGGTGAGGTGAGTTACGTGACGGATGTTCCGGCAGAAGCTGAGAAAGCCTACAAGAAAGGGCTGACGATCAATCCGCAATGCGCCGAATGTAAAGTGGGTCTCGGCAAGCTGATGCTCGACCAGGGGAAAGCAATGGAAGCTGAAGAGTTTTTCCAATCTGCTTCCAAACTGGATAAAAAGAATCCGGAGATCTTTGCCGTCATCGGCGATGCCTATCTTAATAACAAAAAGCCAAATGGGTCAAAGGCAATAGAATATCTTTCCTTGGCCAGAGATATGAATCCGGGTGTGGCTAAATACTGGGCTCATCTTGGAGATGCATATGAACTGACCGGCAACCATGGCGAGGCGATGACCGGCTATGAGACAGCGATCAAAAAAGATCCTACCATTTCTACCGCCTATATCAGCATGGCCAGGATCTGGACAAAAGCAAAGCAGGATTCACTAGCTATACCCCTGCTGGAAAAAGCTATCGAACTATCTCCTGATGATGCGCAGCCCTATAAATACCTGATTGAACTCTACATTAAAAACGGAAAGTATAATAAGGTAACCCCACTGCTTGATAAGTATGTATCCTTATCCGGTGATGATGTCGATGCGAAAGTGAGGCTTGTCAAATTTTTAACTTTCCAGGCCAAGGATTATGATCGTGCCATTCTTGAAGGTGAAAAACTGCTTCAAACCAATCCTGAGCAATACACCCTTCATCGCTGGTTGGCTTGGGCTTATGGTGAAAAAGGAGATTATCAGCATTCCTATGATCACAGTGAAATGCTCTTTCAGGATCTAGGTAAAAAAGAAGATAGAGCTGCATTCCCTTCTGATTATGATTACTATGCTAAAGCGGCCTTGAAACTTGGTAAAATAGACGATGCGGCACATATCTACCGGAAATATCTTGAACTGGATCCTTCCCGCAGCCAGGAGATCAATGGGATGCTGGCCAAAGGCTATTATGACATCAAAAACTATGATCAGGCTGAAGCCTATTACCTGAGAAAAGGCGTTGAAAAGCCACTCAATGCTGTAGACAATTACTACTTGGGACTATCCTATTATTTATCAGACCAGGATCTGGAAGCTGATTCCATCTTTGCAAAGATCCTGGAGGTCACTCCAGAGCATGCTACCAGCTGGCTGATGCGCGCAAGAATTGCTACCCGTCTCGATACCACCGAGGTGAAACTAGGCCTCGCCAAAGAACCTTACGAGAATTATATCAAGTATACCTATATACCTGATGACAAAGAGAAGAATGTAAAGAACATGAAGAATCTCAAAGAGGCTTATGACTACCTTGGTCGCTATTGGATTCAACAAGAAGAAAAAGATAATGTTAAAGCCAAAGGGTATTTCGAAAAAATACTTGAACTGGATCCGACTGATCCAGAGGTATTGGAAATTCTACGAATACTGAATTCTCAAAATGGAAACAAATAAAAAAAAGGGGGCAATAATTTGCCTCCTTTTTTTTCATCCTATTGTATCAGTAAGGCAAAGTTCGTACCAGCGTAGATCGCATGAAAAATAACACGAGCAATAGTGCAAAGCCGGCGATGAGCGGCCAGTAATACAATTCCACATATCTCTTGTACACTGTAATCTCCACTTCGGTTTTTTCAAGTCTGTCGATTTCGTTGTATACTTCCTGCAGCGACTCTTCCGATATGGCGCGGTAATATTTTCCACCGGTATCCTCTGCAATTTTACGCAGCAGTTCTTCATCTATTTCAACATTGGTGATCCCAAACATATACTCACCATTTGAGCGTCTGCGCACAGGCGACAAAGCCTGACCGTAACTCCCTACACCAATAGTGTACACTTTGATGCCAAATTCCCTTGCGAGATCAGCTGCAGTTGCAGGCCGGATATACCCTGCGTTGTTAACACCATCTGTCAGTAACACCACGACTTTGCTTTTAGCCTCACTGTCCTTCAACCGATTGACCGCAGCCGCAAGACCCATACCGATAGCGGTACCATCTTCCAATGCTCCGCATTCAAGACCCTGCAGGTATTCCTTCAAAACCTCATGATCATTAGTCAGCGGACATTGTGTATAACTCTCTCCGGCAAACACGGAGAGCCCGATCCTGTCATACGTCCTGTGGGAGACAAAATCAATAGCCACTCTTTTGCTGACCGATAACCTGTCAGGCTCAAAGTCCTTAGCGAGCATAGAAGACGAAAGATCCATCACAAGGAATATATCAATGCCCTCCCCTTTTACGATTTCTTCTGCGTGTTCTGATTGAGGGCGTGCCATTGCTATGATCAGCAAACCGATAGCTATCCAAAACAATGGCTCTATGCAGACATACAACCACATCCTCCAGGACTTTTTGATTACACCGACATGGAGTGGCATTTCGATTGCATTAGTTCCACGCTTAATTCGGTGGCTTCTCCTTAGCCATATCAGGAGCGGAATCAACCCAAGCAAAAGCAACCACCAGGGGTCATGCAGTATGAAATTATTGAACAGCTTCATCTCCCTCCGATTTAGACTGTTCAGCCTCATCCTGCTGAAAGGCAGGGATTGTTTCGATGACGAACTTTCTTACGCGCTCAATGGTGACTGCATGAATATCCATACCAGGATCCGCCTTGGCAAATTTGATCAGGTCTGCCACTGAAAGCAACTCTTCGATATCCGTTAGCAGGACATTGCTCAGGTGGTGCTTGCTCAATTGAACAAGTATTTCATCAGAAGTTTGTTCTTTGGCATGGATACCAAATCTGCGTTCGAGATACTCCCGGAGAATATCAGTGAGATAAGTGTAATGTTCTTTTATTTCTCCTCTTTGCCATAGCTTTCTTTCCGCAAGTTCATCCAATGCTTTACCTGCCCACTCGTGAGGCAAAAGAGGTACCGCCACTATTTCCGAAACAACTCGTTTTGATTTACGCTGTCTGAGCCATAACAATAATCCAGCGATGAGTAGGAGGAAACCAATCAGGAGAGGAATATACTTTTTGTAATAACCAGGATGGAAAGGCTGTTCATAGATATCCTTTATACCTGACAGACCTGCAGAATCAGGCTCTACCGGCATGACTTTGACCGAAAAATCATTTGTAAAAATTGTATCCGTCTGTCCTTGATTTTTTATCACGAGTGGCAAGAATGGAATCCTTACAACACCCGTATCAAAGAGGGCTACAGACCAGGTTGCAGTTGATGATTCAGGCTTGTCACGATTCCATACCGGACCATCAACTACGGCTATACCTTTGAGGGAATCAGGCCATATGTGCTCTGCATTCAGCAATTCCCTGCCATCACCCAGATTGAGGAGGATGGTTGCTTTAATCTGATCGCCAATTCTGACCTCTGTCTTATCAGCAGATAATGTTGCCTGCGATGAACAGACATAGGGAAAAAAGAAAACCAGTGAAAGAAAGATGGCTTTCATGCAGAAGCTCTTCTTTTAAAAAACCGGTGAAGTTCCTGGATATACGATTGATCTGTCGAGAGGGACATGGTATCACATTTAGCGCGTTTAAACTGTTCCTTAAACTGATTGAACCTTTCCATATAGGTATTTGAAAAAGCAGCAGTGACGCTAAGATCGCCGGTATCTACAATCATCATTTTCCCGGATTCAGGATCACGCATATGTAGGATGCCTGCATCAGGCAACATCACTTCAGCAGGATCATAGACATGCATCCCGACGACATCATGCCGTTTAGCTGCCAGTTTAAGAGTGGTTTCATAAGGTCTGGAAATAAAATCACTCAGCACGAAGGCAATGCACTTTTTTTTGATGACGTTGGTGAGATACTCCAGTGGCACATTGAGATCTGTCTTTCTGTTCACAGGTTCGAAATACAACAACTCCCTGATGATTCGCAACAGGTGCTGACGGCCTTTTTGTGGGGGGATATACATTTCTATCTTATCTGTAAACAAGATCAATCCAACTTTATCATTGTTTTGCAAGGCTGAGAATCCAAGGACGGCAGACAATTCAGCCATCCACTCATTCTTCCATGAATCCCTTGTGCCAAAATGGACAGACCGGCTGATATCCACCAGCAACATGATGGTAAGTTCTCGCTCTTCTTCAAAGACTTTGATGTGAGGTTCACCAGTACGGGCAGTTACATTCCAGTCAATGTCCCTCACTTCATCGCCATACTGATAGGATCGCACCTCACTGAATGACATACCGCGTCCCCTGAATGCACTGTGATACTCGCCTGAGAATATGTGCTTGCTCAAGCTCCTTGTCTTGATCTCGACTTTTCTAACCCGCTTGAGTAATTCACTCGTATCCACGTATCCTGGTTGTTTTTAAAGATGGCTCTTACCATCCAAAGTATTTCCAATATTTTCTTTTGATGATCGCTTTACTTTCTTCCACCGAGAGCAATCTCAAATCATCACCATATATCATATTGAATTCGGTCGTCATGGCAACGCCGAGCATAGTGGGCACCACAAGGGTATACCCAACATTCTCCAGCCATGTATTGTATTGCTCATCTTCAATAAAAGGATCGGTGCTGATCGCAGAGGCTGACGCAGAGGCTATTTCCTGTAGGGTATTCATCAATTCCTGTTGGGGTACAAAGACATCTTCCTTCTTCAGCCAGAGGAATGTCTCTCTATGCACAACATCTGGATTAGTATACGTGATCATGCCGCTGACATAGGATTCTCCTTCATCCACGATTTCAATCCAACCGGAAGTCCTGTAAGAAAGGCGCTCTGTATCTTCAGGTTGTTTGCCGGCCTGGAGCTTTTCGATTCCGACATTCCATAGTGAATCTATTTTCTGTTGGAGCCACACATCATAAACTTTACTGTCCAACTTTGGGAAAGTGAAATCCAGAAAACCTGTGGAGTTGTCAAATAATTTCACAGCCAGTGGTGTGACAAACTTTATGGTAGCAATGGATTCAACTCCATTGATCGAAGCTTTATAATGATTCAGGTCTTTCTGTCGCATCGTCAGGTTCCACGGTTCGCCATCAGGGCCTGGAAGTATCGTTTTCCAAATCGAACAGGTACCATCCAGACAATTACCATCAAACCTTGAATAATGACCTCCGATATTGGCAATACCTGAAACGATCCCATAATCCATCTTCTGGACAGAAATATAACTGGTCGGTATGCCGGCGATCTCTATCCACTCTGCTGCTGGCTTGAAGTTTTTGATTTTTATCAATCTCTCCGGGAAAGCTTTGACATCAAATAATCTGCTTTGATCAGCAGACATCCATTTCATCAATACCTGGTCATTAGAAATGGTCCCCGTCAGATATCCTGTAAGCCTATCATATTCATCACGTTCCTGAAGCTGGAAATGTCCTGTCTTACTCCAGTCACCGATGAGTTTATGTTTTCGCCCGTCACCTGCATGAATTAGATAGCCTACTACCTGGACGTGATCAGACGCCAACTGCAGGGAGATGGGATGATAATCAGCCAGCACGCCTTTGTAGGACTCCTGCCAGGTGATGGTCTCGAGTTGAGATTCCATCCACGCATCAGCAAGAGCCTGTCCCGTCAGGAGGTGGCAGATCAATAAAAAAGGAATGATGATTGAATATTTCATGGTCATAAACGCGGCCTAAGGTACTTCAATACTATTGAGGATGGTTTTGATGATATCCTCCTGGCTGACGTTTTCAGCTTCAGCTTCATAACTCAGGCCGATCCGATGTCTGAGTACGTCAGGACAAATCTGGCGAACATCTTCAGGGATGACATAGGCTCTCCTCTTTATAAACGCCATTGCTTTGGCAGCGATCATGAGGTTGATACTCGCCCTGGGCGAGGCTCCATACGAAATGAGCGGCTTTAACCTGGCAAGTCCTGATGCTTCGGGCTGTCGGGTGGCGAATACGATATCGAGGATATAATTCTCAATTTTTTCGTCCATATAGACCCTGCGAACCACCTTTCGAGCTTTGAGGATATCTTCCGGGTGCACGACCGGCTGGA
>JAWXAW010000159.1:0-23117 GCA_034439675.1 Saprospiraceae bacterium
CTGTCACGCAGAGCATGGCCAGAATATAAATCAATCTAAATTGAATCCTTCTCATTACTGGTGGTGTTTATTGTATTAATATCTTCCTGGTCTCGAACCCGCGATTTGATCCTACAACAGTAGTAAAATAGACACCTGTACCCAAATGTGCTATTTCCAAAGTCTCTTCAATCTGATTTTTGGTTAATCGTACCTTGATCAATTCTCTTCCTAAGCAATCATAAAGGCTAAGCCAGGTACGGTGGAATAGCGGAATGGCGGAATGGCGGACAAAATTTGAGTCCTAAAATATGGTTTCATGATAAAAAGGTTTTATGTTAAAAAATAAAATAACCTTAAAATATCATCAGCTGAGGAGAGCTATTTGGGGTAATGTTATCGTAAGTATAAGAACTTTATTTTAATTTTTCTTTAAAAACAAAATTAATATTGAAATGACACATTTTAGACATAGCCATTTAGAATCTAATCATGAACAAATTTATTTCTACTCTCCTCCCAAAGATTCTGTGCTCACACAAGGACAGTTGAAGTTTCGGAGTCGATTCACTATGCTTCGGCTCAACGTATTGATTTCCTCTCAGCCTGCCGAAGCAACCGAAGCACCAAATTCCTTATGTTAATAATATGATGTTTGGCGATTCATTTACCTGCAAAGTGAAAGCAAAAGGAGATTGAATTGTAACTTTGTGTAATGCCGATGTAGTGGTGTGACCACTGCCACCGTTTACCCCTCCATCTTGCTGTTGAAATGTACGCGGATTTGTCCAAACATTAGTTGTTCGAATATTTATAGCAATTGCAAGTATCGCATTATCTCTACAGCAGTCTCACTCAGGATTTGTTCAATGAAGACAGCATGGTATGCCAGCAATGCTTCCTGTTCAGCACGCATCAACTTGCTGAACAAATAGCGATTCCCCTGCTTTTCAACACCTTTCCTAATGTAAAGCTGAGGAAGTAACATAATACAGTCATAATGAGGTTAATCAGTCAAATAGCTAGTCTTCACAATCTTTCGTGATGCTATGCAGTTTTTGTCTAATTTGCAGACATAAATTAAAATCGCAATGCTGCAACTCCTGGGGTAAGTAACGTTGAATTTTGTGCTTCGGCAAAATAAAGCAACGAACAATCACCTCAAGCGAAAAAGTGAATGTGATCCGGCAAGTCCGAACAGGATATACCAATTCCTGAAAGATTTGAAAGGCTGAAATGAGGTCAAGTACCAACCATGAAGAGCAAAAAAATATATCCAAAGAAGTCATCTACAGGAGATGCAAAATCAAAAAGCGGAGCATCCAAAAGAGCAGGATCAACATCTGCTTCTTTTGATCGTCGCAAAGCTGCACCGGATAAAACAGAGGGCTCAAGACCCAAAGGAAAGGATAGTCAAAAAGATTCTTCTGAGGTTCCATTTAGCGGATTCCGCAAGTCGGCTGCTGAAACCCGGAAGCCTGCAGATCCTAAAAGAAAGGACAATAAAGGAGATTCAAAAGACTCTACCTATCTGGGCAGGAAAAGTACGGCTGCAAAATCAACAGAAGGATTTTCCCGCAGCCCACATCAGGAGTCAAATCCCAAAGGTGAAAAAGTACAATCCGATCATCCCAGCACACCTTATAGATTACGACGTAATGTAAAATTAGATCCAAAAGATTCCTTTAACAGAAAACAGAAAGAAGATAGACTGAAAAGAGAAAAAACCCTTCAGCAAAACTCAACGGACACTTATTCAAACCCTCGAAAAACTGCTCCAAAACCACAAATAGCACCAAAAAATAAAAATGTAAAATCAACCAAACCTGATGCACTTACGCCGTCACGTTCACATGGGTTTGAGGTAATAGATCCAAAAGTCAAATTTAACAAGGCCCCTGAAGGGGATTCAGGGGCCTTAGAGGAAAAAAAGCCGGCACCCACACGACGCAATAAAGAAGCAGCCCATGAGGATATGCGACTCAACAAATACATTGCCCACTGCGGTATCGCCAGCCGGCGCGCAGCCGATACATTGATCATGCAAGGCCATGTCACAGTCAATGGAGTCATCGTTCAGGAGATGGGCTATAAAGTGCTGGCCAATGATATCGTGGCTTTCAAAGGAAAGCCTGTAAAAGCTGTGGACAAAATGGTCTATTACCTGCTCAATAAACCAACAAATGTCCTGACTACCTCGAGCGACGAACGAGGCAGAAGAACGGTGATTGACATCATGGCTGAGAAAATCCCAGAGAGAATATATCCGGTAGGAAGACTTGACCGCAACACTTCAGGCTTGATCCTGTTGACCAATGACGGTGAACTCACCAAGAAACTTTCTCACCCAAGCCATAAGGTTCCAAAAGTTTACCTCGTCACCCTGGATAAAAACCTTTCCTTAAAAGATCTCGAGCAAATTCGTGAGGGTATCACGCTTGAAGATGGCGATATCAAAGCCGACAGCCTGCATTTTATCGAAGGCCTCTCCAAACGCGAAGTCGAGATCGAAGTCCATTCCGGAAAAAACCGCCTCGTACGTCGCATCTTTGAACACTTTGGCCATGAAGTCGTCAAACTCGACAGAACCTATTACGCCGGCCTGACTAAAAAGAACCTGCCACGAGGGATGTGGAGACCTCTGACAAAAGAAGAGGTGAGGATGCTGAAGCATTTTACTTGATCGGTTACCTGCCGTTGAAAACGGCTACACAGGCTACTGCCCGGTAAACACTTTCTTTGATCTTTCTTACGTGAGCTTAGATACAAACTAAGGATTCCTCTGGTTGCAGAAGCAAACTCAAGCAACGGCCTCCCTTTTTGAGATGAGTATAAACTTTAGCTTTAGGGGATATAGGGGTAAAACGGATCAAATGAGCCCTGTCCCGTTTTCCCTTTAACCTTTATCTTTGAACAATGGATACCAGCCGAACACAGATTTATACGGAGCTCACCAAAGCCAGGCAACTGGGGAAGAAAAAAATGGTCGTGCTGATCGACCCGGACAAGATGAGGCTCGGTAAGCTGGACCAGATCATAGAGCTCTCGATCAGATGCCATGTAGATTACTTCTTTATCGGCGGCAGCCTGCTGGTCAATAGTCAGCTGGATCAATGCCTCCAGATGGTCCGCCAGCGATGCCAGATACCGATGATTTTGTTTCCGGGAAGTACCTACCAGGTGAGCAACAAGGCTGATGCTATTCTCTTCCTTTCCCTGGTATCCGGAAGAAATCCTGATTTGCTCATCGGACAGCATGTCATTGCAGCGCCCTATCTCAAATTGAGTTCGCTGGAAGTTCTGCCTACCGGCTATATGCTGATTGATGGCGGTGTAGGCACGACGGTCCTGTATATGAGCAATACATCGCCTATCCCTTCCAATAAATCAGATATCGCCGTATGCACGGCGATGGCAGCCGAAATGCTTGGATTGAAGATGATCTTTATGGATGCCGGAAGTGGCGCTTCAAGACCTGTACCTGCTGAAATGATATCTGCAGTCCGTGGTGCGGTATCGATCCCACTGATCGTCGGTGGAGGTATCCGATCTGCAGAGAAGGTGCAGGAAAATCTAAACGCCGGTGCTGATGTGATTGTAATGGGCAATGCCTTTGAGCATGATCCGTCATTGATGATCGATATCTCCGCGACCATTCACTCACACAATGTGACCTTGAATGTCTAAAACCATCAGGTTACTTGTAGTACTGTGTATCATTTTCTTAAGTGAGGATATGCAAGCCCAGAAGCTTGGGCTGCTGCCATCCAAAATAAAATGGCAACAACTTCGCCATGACAGCCTCCGCATCATCTATCCGGAAGGTGGCGAAAAAACTGCCAGGCGCGTGGCAGGTCTGATGTTGAAATTTGCCTCCGTCGACCCGATCGCTACAGACAGCCGTTACAAACCAATCTCTGTCATCCTTCAACCTCATACCAATATTTCAAATGGCTATGTAGGTCTTGCCCCATACGTGTCTGAATTTTACCTTCAGCCAAATGAAAATCCATTTGAACTAGGATCACTGCCATGGGCTGATCTGCTTGCAATTCATGAATATCGGCATGTACAACAAGTCAATGCAGTCAATACCGGAATCAGTCATATCGTCAAATTAATTTTTGGTGAACTCGCATTCTCCGGAATGTATGGCCTGGCTACGGCCGATTGGTTTCGTGAGGGTGATGCTGTATATGCAGAAACAAAATGGACTCCGCAGGGAAGAGGGAGGTTAAACCGATTTTTACTACCCTTTCGCGAAAATTCCAAAGAGGAAAAACCATGGAATTACTACCGCCTTCGCAATGGATCGTATCGCCACTTTTATCCCGATCATTACCCACTTGGATATCTGATGTTGCAATATGGCAACCACGTTTTTGGAGAAGCCACCTGGGATACCATATTCCGTCAGTCTCCACGCATGAAACCCATCTATGATCCTTTTTCAGGTACCGTTAAAAGATTTTTTGGAAAGGGCAACAGGCATCTTTATCTCGATGCACTCAAATATTATGGCTCACAGCGAAAGGCATCAGAAGTACCCGATATCTTGTACCCTGCCATCCCTATCACTGAAAAGAACCTACAGGATGCTTTTTTTGACATGGGTTATCCTGATGTAGCCGGGGATGGCAGCATCTACTGTGTCATTACAACCTTCGATTCGATATCCTCGATTTATAAGATAGCACCGGATGGACATCGGGAGATCATCATGTCCTTAGGCCGTCAACTGGATACTTATTTTGATCAGCGTGCAGACAAATTAGTGTGGACCGAAGTGCGTGTAGATCCCCGATGGATTCGCATGGATAAAAATGTGATCGTGGTCTATGATCAGGTCCTTCATAAAAAGAAAGACATACATCCGGTAAAGGGCTACTTCATGCCGTCTCTTGATGCATCCGCTATGCAAATAGCAGCACTTCATACCGATGCAGAAGGAAATTTTGCATTGCATATTCTCGATGCCACTTCAGGTAAATTGATAAAATCACTGCCCAATGAAGAGAATCTATATCTCGGTTATCCCAACTTCAGCGAAGATGGCGAGCAACTGATTGCCACAGCCCGTAACCAAGAAGGACGTATGTGCATCGTCCAACAAAATATCAGTACTGGAGAAATCAAACAAATCACACATTATAGTTATGCTGTTCTCGGCCGGCCTGTGCAGGCAGGTCCCTGGATTTTCATTACGTGTGGCATTGGTGATCTGGATCAGGTATACGCTGTCGATATCCATGAAGGCATCTTTTACCAGGTCAGCAGTGGACATAAGGCGCATTATGAACCTACATGGGATCCCGTGCAGGACGAAGTTGTCACTACAGAATATACCAACACCGGAAAAAAATTAGTCCGGTTGCCGGGCCTTCCGCGCCAATGGAGGATGATCAACCTCGATGATGAAATCAAAGATGTCCCGGGCGCTGAGGAAAGAAATATTCTGGCTGAGCCGTTGACAGAAAATGATTTTGAGGTTAAAAAATATTCTCCCTGGAGCAATGCCATAAACTTTCATAGCTGGCTGGTGACAGCAAATGATCCGGTATTGGGCATAGAATTTCGTTCGGATAATATCATGAACAATGTCTCCATTGCTACCGGATATGAATACAACAGGCACAATCAATATCATGGCCCTTATGTGGATGCGAGATTCGGCATGTGGTTTCCTCAAATATTAGTGGGGTATAGTACCATTCGAAAAAAAATGACAACAATCGATGGTCGTCATTTTGCCGATGTCTATGAAGAGGTCTATGCCGGATTGGCGCTGCCATTCAACTTCACACCGGGTGTCTATTCACAAGTACTCAATATATCATCTACCTTCAATGCAGGTGTCAACAGGGAAAAACCTTTGCAAGACGGCACAGCGAATGCGTATTACAATTACATCAACCACAGCGTAATACTCATCAACAGCCGCCGTAAAGCATATCGTCAACCCTTACCTTCATGGGGGCAGCGGCTGGATGTTGGGTATGCTCAAAATGTAACGGGTAATACGATTTCCCAATGGTATGCAAACCTGGAGCTGGCTGTACCCTCTTTCAAGCCATCCCATTATCTCGTGATCATCGGTGAGTCGCTGATACAGAATCTTGATCCTGGATCCATTCAGCTGAGTAGCCGATATGCCGGCGCGAGAGGCTTTAGCATACCGGATGACGAGCGTAATTTCAGACTTGGGTTTACCTATGGATTTCCACTTTTATATCCTGATATCGGATTTGGAAATGTGGCCTATATACGACGGATTAGGTTACAGCCCTTCTTTGATATCGCGTATACCAGTGATCCTGAAACATTGAGTAGCACCTTAAAAAGCGCAGGCGCAGAATTGTTGGTTGATTTCAATTTTGCAGCTATAACGCTAGGATTCAGGTTTGCAAGATTACTTTCGGGGTATGAAGGCAATGCGGGTAGATTTGAGTTTTTCATTCCATCAGTTCGATTTTAAATGAAAGGTATAGTGGCCCGGGTGACCGGCAGTTGGCACGACATACGTCTCGAAGACGGGAGCATCCTCCCTTCCCGTATCATCGGCAAGTTGCGTATGGACGACATCAAGACCACCAATCCGGTGGGTGTTGGTGATGAAGTCGAAGTTCAATACGAAGCAGGCGATGAAATAAAGGGCGTGATTAACGAAGTCCTGCCGCGACGAAACTATATTGTCCGACAGTCACCACGCAGAAAACATGATCTGCACCTCCTGGCCTCTAATGTTGATCAGGCCGTCTTGGTGACAACGATCGTGAGTCCGATGCTGAAGATGGGATTTATCGACAGATTCCTACTGATGACCGAACCACACAATATCCCGGTCATCATCGTCATCAACAAAAACGATCTCTTTGGGGAAGAAGAAAAAGAAATCTTCGGTGGTCTCAAAATCATGTATGAAGACATCGGGTACAGAGTGATCAGTTGTTCGGCCCAGACCGGCGAGGGCGTTGAAGAATTGAGAGGACTTTTGAAAGATAAAATCTCATTGGTGGCCGGGCAATCCGGTGTAGGTAAATCAACCCTGGTCAATGCGATACAACCGGGCCTTGGCTTAAAAACAGATGAAATATCTGAATACTCCGGTAAAGGTCAGCATACCACTACCTTTGCGGAGATGTTTTCGCTGGATCAGGGCGGGTATATCATTGATACGCCCGGCATCAAGATGTTGTCCTTCAATAATCTCGAGCCGATGGATGTTGCCCATAATTTCAGGGAGTTTTTTGTGGTCTCTTCATCATGTCGTTTTCCGAACTGCCTCCACCGAAATGAACCTGGATGTGCGGTTAAAAGCGCTGTTGAAGATGGCACCATTTCCACCTTGCGTTATCAGCACTATCTCCAGATCATGGCAGAGATTGAAGATTTAAATTATTGGGAAAGACATAAAAACCTTTAGTGCATCGACCCCCTACTTATTAATAGTAGGATTGCAAATCAACCCGGATAAAAACGCTGATTGTACTTTTCACTTTTCATTTTTCATTTTTCATTTAACTATGTCATATACTTCAAGAGTACGTTATAACAACCGCAGAGAAAAGCTCCAGCGGCACGGACGGAACTTCAGATTGATTGTCCTTTTCGCTTTCCTGATCTCGCTGGTATTGATATTCCGCAGCAGGTATAGTATTTACGAATACATCAGGACTTATTTTTATTAAAGAAGCATTTTATACCTTACAGCAAATGACGACGATGAAAAAGCGAAGGTGGCCATGGGTGGTTTTGGCTATTCTGGGTGTTTTGGGGATAACCTATCTGTTAGGACCGAAGCCGGGAAAGCCTGATTTTTCCAGATTGAATATTCCGGTTTGCAACTCCGACCTTAAAATGCTCGAAGACAGCATCATTGGTAAAGAAAGATCCCTTCAACTCAAGAACGATAATGAGGCCAGGATAGTCTGGTATACCCCACATCAGCGGACTCCTTATAGCATGGTATACTTGCACGGCAATGGGGCAAGCCAAGAAGAAGGTGATCCAATACATGAGGCTCTCGCGCAACGTTATGGATGCAACCTTTATCTTGCCCGCCTTGAAGATCATGGATTGACAGGTGAAAACCCATTGCTGAATATCGATCCACTGCAGTGGATGCAATCAGCACTGGATGCTATCGCAGTAAGCAAAGCACTAGGTGAAAAAGTTATATTGGTTTCATGCTCCACCGGCAGTACGCTTGCGCTCTATCTCGCTGCCAGATATCCTGACCTGATAGAAGCACAGATCATGTTGTCACCAAATGTGGACTATTATGATCCGAGATCATTTTTGATGTCAGGACCATGGGGCTTACAATTAACAAGATTGATTCTTGGTTCTGATTTTTATAGTTGGAAGGCACCCGGCTCTGCACATCAATATTGGTATACACGCTATCGGATCGAAGGGATCATTACGCTAAAGGCCATTATTGACGAAACGATGACACAGGATAACTTCGGCAAGATCAATGATCCGATCTACATGTCTTATTACTACAAGGATGAAGAACACCAGGACAATGTGGTCTCCGTGAAACGAATGAAAGAAATGTTTGAACAGGTTGGTACACCGCCAGCGTTGAAAAAAGAAACAGTGCTTGCAGATGCAGGCACACATATCATCGGATCAGATCTTTTCAATCAGCAACTGGCATCCGTCTGGACACCTTTAGTCGGTTATTGCGAAAACGTACTCCATCTCAGCCCTGTGCAGGATGTGGACTGGAAACCATTTATAGATGACCGACAAAACAATTAATACCACCTACTTGGCACGCATCTATCCTTCTAAACTTTTACTCTTTGGAGAGTATTCTGTACTGAGCGGCTCGCAGGCTCTGGCTGTGCCACTAACTCATTGGAAAGGAGAATGGGTTCAGGCTGAAAGCATCGGCATACCTGATGATTCGCCCTTATTGACCTATGTAGACTGGTTAAAATCACATGATCATATTTCTGCCGCTTCGGCTGCCCACATGATCAATGATGCAGAGGAAGGATGGAGGTACGAAGCGGATATTCCGATCGGCTATGGACTCGGCAGCTCAGGTGCATTTGTAGCTGCTCTGTATGATCGGTATATCACCAAAGAAAATTCAACGACTCCATCATCAGACTTATTGATGCTTTCTAAAATGGAAGGATACTTTCATGGGGCAAGTTCCGGTATGGATCCAATGGTTTCTTTTTCAGGTGAGGCGGTTTACAAGGATGAAGCCGGCACCTTTCAATCTATCATTGATCCGGGATGGCCGGAAGGTTTTCAGGTCTACTTACTTGACAGCGGACTAGAAAGATCGACCGGGCCACTGGTACAGATTTACAGAGAATTGCTCAAGGACCGGAAATTTAAACTTAAAGTCGAACACGAACTCATCCCTGCAGTAGATCATGCCCTTCATTTTTATATGGCACGCACGGGCGGTATGCTGGAGGAATACGTCAGTATCATCAGTCAGTTTCAACGCAAATATTTTTCAATGTTGATACCGGATCCTGTAAAAGATCAGTGGGACGAATTGACAGAAACTCCCGGAATATATGTAAAGTTTTGTGGCGCAGGTGGAGGAGGATTCTTTCAGGTGATTACAACTGCATCGCAACATCCTACAGGCATGAGTTCAATGACGAGGATCTTTTAATTAAAAATAATTTTAGCCACCATTCCCATGTCGACACCAGGTAAGTCTGATTTTCTCAGCCGCTGTATGCGATACTGCTCAGGTGCGGAGCGTTGCACCCAGGATGTGGTGAAAAAACTAGTATCCTGGGAAGCTCCTGAAGATGAATATGAAGCTATCCTCGAAACATTACGAAAGGAAAAATTTCTGGACGATACACGATATGCTTATAGTTATGTTGCTGATAAATGGAAGCTCGATCAATGGGGAAAAGTAAAAATAAGAAATGGGCTCTTTCAAAAAGGCATAGAAGAAACATTGATTCAAAACGCCATTGATACAATTGACCAGGAAGGTTATACCGCGGTATTGCATCATCTGCTGGAGAAAAAAAGAGAATCCACCAAACGGGAAAGCACAAACAGTCAGATGAAAAAACTGCTCAGCTTTGGATTCAGCAGAGGTTTTGAAGAGGAGTTAATCTGGCAGTGGTTGGAGCATGAGGGGATCTCGTTTGATACAAACAATGCATTAGAAGATGAAGATAAACGAATCTGAAAAACCTAAATTCTTCCTACTTTCTTAACAGACATCATGACATTACCTTCCTGGCAGCTCCTATGTCTCAGCTCATGCAGGTATCGTTACAAACCAAACACAAGCCTTTTTCTACTCTTAAGCCCTTATTTAGGATACTCTTGCATCTGTGCTGTTCAAATCCCTTCTTTTCATGTGCCAATATTGAAAACATGGAAATTCAAACGATTCAAACCAAGCTCTACGAGATCCGAGGTCAAAAAATCATGCTGGATTTTGACCTTGCCATACTTTATGGAATAGAAACAAAGGTGTTGAAACAAGCTGTCCGCAGGAATTATAATCGCTTTCCTATAGATTTTATGTTTGAGTTAACATCTGATGAACTTTCAAACTTGAGGTCACAATCTGTGACCTCAAGTTTAGGTTGGGGAGGAAGGCGGTACAAGTCCTTCGCTTTTACTGAACAAGGCGTTGCTATGCTGGCAAGTATATTGAACAGTCCAAAAGCCATCGAGGTCAATATCGCAATCGTCCGGGCTTTTGTATTTATCCGGCAATATGCTTTGTCCCACAAAGATCTCACCGATAAACTTCGTAAACTTGAGTCCAGATACAAGCGTAAATTCAAAGATATTTCAGCTGCCATCCAGTTTCTGCTCCAAAAAGATCAATTGGAAACCAGTCAAAAGGAACGGAAACGCATAGGTTTCAAAACAGAAAATAAAAAGTGAAATTAACCCACAAAATATACGGCACCGGACACCCGGTCATTATCCTGCATGGTCTCTTCGGCATGGGGGACAACTGGCGCAATATCGCCAGGATGATGGAGTCACAATACCAATCTATCGTCGTGGATATGCGCAACCATGGGCGTTCTCCTCATGATCCTGAAATGAACTTCAAGGTCATGACAGATGATATCCTTGAATTGATGACCGATCTCAATCTGGACAAGGTTTCTCTCCTGGGGCATTCCATGGGTGGTAAAGTAGCCATGCAGTTTACCTTACTTCATCCTGCCATGGTGGATAAACTCATTGTCGTGGATATAGCACCAAAATATTATGCTCCTCACCATGACGCCGTCATCGAAGCGATTGGGTCCATCGATCCGAAGTTACTGACAGATAGAACCGGTGCAGAAAATGTCCTGGCAAGGTTTCTTGGCAATGACCAATCCACGATCCAGTTTCTGATGAAAAACCTTTCACGACTTCCTGAAGGCGGTTTTGAATGGAAACCCAATATGCCTGTCATCATTGACGCTTATTATCATCTCATAAAAGATGTCACCCCGACTGAACCCTTCAAAGGCCCGGTTTTATTTGTCCGAGGTGAAAAATCCAGATACATCCTTGATGACGACATCCCCCATATCAAGGACCTTTTCCCTAATTCCAGCCTTGTAACTATCCCGGGAGCGGGCCACTGGGTGCATGCTGACACACCGGAAACCTTTACAAAAACTGTCTTGGCCTTTCTAACTGATTAAATATCAGATGTTAAAATTGTAACCCCCGCTTAGTAACCCCTTGCGCCATACCCTCATAAATCCTTAACTTTGAGTACTTTTTGAAGTTTTTGATACATTATTGAGATATGGCCATAAGACATTACCTGATTCTCCTCCTCTGCATTTTTGGTTTTACACGTCTTTCCGGCCAAATGGTCGTCGGGCCGGATACCCTCATCGGCAATGAATGGATCACGTATGGCCAGCAGTATTTCAAGTTTACAATAGATGCTGATGGTGTCTACAGGATTCCTTATGCAACGCTAGCTGCAGCAGGCATATCCACCGATGCCCCGGGCAGTGAAAT
Source organism: Saprospiraceae bacterium (assembly GCA_034439675.1). Lineage (GTDB taxonomy): Bacteria > Bacteroidota > Bacteroidia > Chitinophagales > Saprospiraceae > Opimibacter. Next base: position 11,974 of record JAWXAW010000159.1, read on the forward strand.
CAGAATCTACTCCATGGGTAAACAAGTGCCTTTATATGTGAGCACGGATGGCGTTTTCGGAACAAACGATTTTATTGAGTTCTATGGATTTAAAAATAAAAGTGATTTAGACCATCATTTGTTTCGTCATCCGGATACAGATATGCTTCATCCGGGCCATAGCATGTACACGGATCTGAGGGTCTACTTTCTGACTGTGGAAGGAAACGATCCCCCATTAAGAGTGAATACACTTGTCAATAACATCACTAATCCACCGACAGCAGAGCCTTACTATATCCACCGGCAATTCCTAGAATGGAATGACACCGGCAATGACCCCTATCTGCCTATATCAGGTGGAGGTGCAATCTCCTATTCCAGCTACTTGCACGGAGAAGGATTTGGCAAAGCAAGTGAGTCAAATAGTACCACAGAGATCGTTACCTCCAACAAGACCGCAGGACCGGATGCAAACCTTCGCATCAGGCTCACCGCAACCAATCATGGTAACCATAACTTTGTAGTAACCTGGAATGGAACCTTGCTCGACACCATCTTTGCTAAAAACATCGAGATCAGAGATATAACCTTTAGCATTCCCTTAAACCTTGTACAGGATATCAATCAGATCAATATCAGCAATACAAATTCATTGAGCAGGCACTCCCTGGTGACCATTGAATTAGCTTATCCCCGTATTCCTGATGCAGGTGGTTCTGCTGAAATGCTCATCAACCCTGAGATAAAGCCCGGAACTCAATATTTTGTTTTGGATGGATTCCTACACAATGGCAGCCAACCAATTCTGTATGCCTCAGATGGTCAATCAAGAATGATGGCGGACATCAATGGAAATAACCAAGTTCATTTTCTTTGGCCTGAGGTATTCCAGACCGTGAGCTTACGTCTTACAAATCCAGTGACCTCAATACATATCATTCCATCGCTGACAGAAAAAATATTTGCAGACTACACCAATGACGACACTGAATACATCGTCATCACACACCCTGACCTTATGGAAGTGGGAACAGAAAGCGAGTATATACAATATCGGAGTTCAGCTGCAGGAGGTTCTTATCGAGCCAAAGCATATTCAATACTTGAGCTCTATGATGAGTTTGGCTATGGTATTGAAAAACATCCGCAGGCGATTCGCAACTTCGTTGAGTTTGTGCATCGGAAATGGCCTGCAGCTAAAATGTTTTTTATTATTGGCAGGGGTATTGAATACAACCGTTCCCGCTATGCCAACGGCACCTGGGAAGCTGCTTTTTTTGTACCAACCTTTGGGCGTCCCGGTAGCGACAATTTACTGGCTGCTACGCTTTGGGATCTTTTACCAAGATATCCTATTGGCAGGCTGGCCATTACGAAACCGGGAGGAATAGACAGCTATCTGCGCAAAGTCAAGGAACATGATCTTGCGCGTTTCGAAGGACAAACGCTTGCCGAAAAGAAGTGGATTAAGAATGTCATGCATTTGGGTGGGGGCAAAGATTCAGATGAGCAGAATGATTTCGAAGCCATATTGAAATCATTGGGCGATGATCTTGCTTCTTCAGGGTATGGAGCTAACATCAGTTTTTTTCAGAAGGAATCCACAGATGAAATAGGTGAAAGCGAATCAGCACAAATCCTGAAACTTCTTAACGAAGGTTGCGGTGTCATCAATTACCTTGGGCATTCTGCCTCCAGTACATTCGAATTCAATATCAATGATCCTTCTGAATGGAATAATAAAGGCCGCTATCCCATCTTTAGTGCCATGGGGTGCAGTGCTGGTCAAATACATGGAACACTATTAAGCCTCAGTGACAACTATGTGCAGATTGAAGATGAAGGAACTGTTGCATTTATTTCCGGCTCTGGATCTCAGTTTGGAAATGCGCTTGTCGCCTGGTGCCGTCCATGGTACAACTATTTCGGCAACCTCAACTACGGCACCACCCTCGGTGAATCAGTTTTATTCGGGTTGAAGACTTTAACCAATTTTATCAATCTTGACAATACAGGATCAAATTCTTACAGATACCTCCTGGAGCAACAAACTTTTCAAGGCGATCCTGCTTTACTGTTGCACCCATTTCCAGGCCCGGATTATACAATCGATGCAAATTCAATATCCTTTTCGCCTAATATTATAAACACGAAGCTAGATAGTTTTAAGGTCACTTTTTCGGTGGCTAATCTTGGTCGAAATTTAAGTCAGGAGGTAGGGTACACCATTAAAATCAAGTTACCGGATGGTCAGATCCTGGATGTAAAAGCCGATACTGTGTTGGCTAATGGATTCCTCATCAATATTACTGCACATCTGCCTTTGATGACCGGTGGCAAAACCGGAACCTTCAGGCTGCTGATCGCGATTGATCCTGATCAGCACATTGAGGAATTACCCGCTCCGGATGCGGAAAACAACAACTCGCTGGTCGACAATCTTGGTGTTGCGGGTATTGAGTTTTTTGTAGTGGATGACTTGATCACTGCAGCATACCCTCCAGATTTCAGTATTGTTACTACCCTGGCACCGGAACTAACTGCTACGGGTAGTAATGCCTTCAGTAAAGGCCTGAATGTCGTTTTTGAAATGGACACGACACCTTTCTTCAATAGCCTTGGCCTTGTTCGTGAGACATATACCGACCACTCTTCTATTCTGAAATGGTCTCCGCAAACTCAGTGGGTTCCGGACCAGGTTTATTATTGGAGAGTGAGTACCGACAGCATGTCTGCAGAGCAAAGTTACAACTGGAGCAGAAGGTCTTTCATCTATCAACCAGGTAACTTTCCTGGATGGAACCAATCCGATTTCCATCAGTTCACGGACAACCTCAACGATCAATTGCTGGCAGACAGTACGAATCAATCCTTTTTGTTTAGCAGTACCGCAAGGAATTTCAGCATGCTCAACCGGTTTCATCACCTTACGCAGAGTCTGATCCCAAGGGTTACCGTAGACGGAATTATCAAGGCTGAGTTCTTCACCGGTTTCCGCAACAGAAACGTGCAGTTGTTTGTCGTTGCGATCGATTCACTGACGGGCGATTATATCTACAACCCTAATCCGGGTCTATACGGATCCGCCAATCACCTGTCCTTTGATGCTCCTGTGTTCCCTTACCGGATGGATGTGCCGGAAAGCAGGCAGGCCCTCATTAATTTTGTTGAAAATGTAATCCCTGCCGGATACTATGTTTTCATCTATTCATATCAACAGACCGCCTTTCCGAGCTTTTATCCTGAGCAGTGGGAAAGTGATGAACAGATTTTCGGAAAGAGTATTTTTTCGATGATCGAAAATCAATACCCTTCGTCAGCCATCCGAACCCTGGCTACAGAAGGGAGTAAACCATTTATTATTTATTTCCAAAAAGACAGGGGAGGTATTCAGGAATTAATTGCGGCTGATACCACAGATGCTATCTCGCTAAGTCTCGATATTCAAGGATCTCTAACCACCGGAGCTCATATCTCTCAGTTAGTTGGCCCCAGCACTCAATGGTATTCGATCTTATCTGAAACACATGTGCCAGCCATTGATACCGTAGGAGACAACATCCTTTCCGCGATCGCTCTCTCTGCTGATTTCTCCGATACGCTGCTGATTTCGTCACGTATCCTTTCACAGGATACTACCATAGCGGATATTGATGCATCAATCTATCCGTATATCCGACTCACATACCGCACACAGGATTCCGTCACTTACGATCCAGTTGATCTGGTATTCTGGCGCGTCTTGTATGATGGCTATCCCGAGCTGATCATTCAGCCCAACCTGGGATTTGAATTTATAGCTGATACCCTCACGAAAGGCGAGAAGATGAGGTTAAGCACATATGTTGAAAATGTCAGTCCCTATCCGATTGACACCTTGCCTGTTTCATTGCGGATCATCAGTGCCAACAATACAACCGAAGAGTTAACCACCATCCTCACTAATCTGAAGGCCTATTCCTCTTTGCCAGTTGTGTTTGAAAAAAATACAGATGCTTACGAAGGTGATTACCAGATATTGATGGAAGTCAACCCAAGGCGTATGATCCGGGAGTTTAATTATAACAACAACATTGGGACCCTGCCAATGCATGTTAAAGCAGACGACGTTAATCCCTTACTTGATGTAACTTTTGATGGATACCATATCGAAGACGGTGACCTCGTCGGTTCAAATCCGCTCATCATGGTGCAGCTTACGGATGAAAATACCAATCTTAGGCTTGACGATACTTCACTCTTTATCTTGCACCTTGAATACCCATCTGATATCGAACCACAGCGAATCTATTTTACAGAACCATGGGTACGATTCATCCCCTCGCCTGCTTCCGGCGCTAACATGGCTGCTGCAGAGCTGACCCCATTGCTGACAGAAGATGGCATATATACATTCCGGGTTCAGGCAAATGACGCTAGTGGAAATGACACAGGAGATAATGCGTATATGGTTTCCTTTGAAGTGATGAATGCGTCATCCGTTTCGTCGATCTACAATTATCCTAATCCATTCAGTTCCTCCACAAGGTTTATCTATACAATGACCGGACCGGGTTCTCCTCCGTTTTATAAAATTGATATCCTTTCGATCACAGGTGTTTTAGTGCGGGAGATTACACAGGAAGATCTTGGCGCATTAGCCCCGGGAGATCACATGACTGAATATGCATGGGACGGTACCGATCAAAACGGAAATGAACTGGCCGCCGGTATTTATCTCTACAGGTTAGTCGTAAAGGATGAAAACATGAATGACTATCCCTCCTACTCTCCATATGGAAAGAGTGAGTACAAAAACAAAGGCTGGGGAAAACTTGTGTTGGTCAGGTAAAGAGAATCGTTTGTATTTGATGATGGGTTAACTTTCATTTTCGCTCTGCCTTATCCATCTGATCATCCTTCTCTTGATTACCCTGGGCATCCATTCAAGCAAATAACGTGTTGTGTTTTTAAAGGAGATCGTAATAGCCCTTACTGCCGTGGGAAATGCAGACATATCCGGTTTGATAAACACAGGTATACCTTTTGTCTCCTGGTTGCTGTAATTAACCCCATGTCGCCAGTAGATCCAGTAGGGAGGTCCATCACAATTGTGGATAGCAAAATCGACTGGAGGTTTCCAGTGAGGAAATCCATAGACCGAATAGATGCTGGCTGCGTTTTGTGCTTCGATCAGGCTCATAAACCCATTCCGGAAACGTTTATTCCATTTTGTCAGCAAATGCACTTGGCTGTGGTAATCAAATCCTGAATTGAGATTAATAATGAGTTTATCCTTTTGCTGAAAAGCATCCTGTATGGTCTGGATATAAATGGAACTGACTACGTCATCATTGTCCATCCGGCTGGTGATTACATAAGGTGAAGAAACTGCCCTGATCCGGGAAATGATATCCCTCTTCATCGCCAGAAAATCTTCAGCAAAAATCAACTCAATAGCTATAGGGCTATCTTTTAGTAGCGTGAATCTTTCCAGGTCAGTGGTAGGATCAACATAAATGAGCCAGGTGAAATTTGTATTGGTCTGGCCAAGGACAGAGGGAGCGCAAATCATTTCAAAAAGTTTCATTCGCTCCTCAAACCAGTGTTCATTCACCGATGATGAATCCAGGCCTTCCGGACCAAGCCCTGAAACCTTAATGTTGAATCGTGTGATTAATAAATGAGTAAACATCTCTTTTGTTTCGGTTCAATTGACGCAAATGCAATTATTAAAAGTGAAGTTAGCCTGACTAGTTTATTTTGATCTGCTGAAGGAAACTAATTTTCTTTTTATTTTGGAGAGCGACCGTATCACTACAAATATCGCCGTAGCTACCCATGACTGAGACAGTGCACTTTCCTGTAGATTAAAATGCCTGATAATAAACTTGCGATGGAGCGGCCATCCATTGGTTCTGCTGACCATGTTTCGTTGATGGATGATCTTTAGCCATGCAAACCGACTGCTCAGATTGATCACGCTGCTACCTTCAGGAGGCTGCCCATGTGGATACCCAAAAATGGACAGATACATCCGGCCAGCTTGATTTTCTTCAATCAGGCTTCCATAAGGATTGTATGGACTGCTCCTGACCTCATTCAAAATATGTTTCTGAAAATCATACAGGACCCCTTTACTAAAATTGATAATCAGTCTGTCCATCGGGATAAAAGAAGCCTGAACTTCGCGGATAAAATTGGGACCAAGCCCGTCGTCATTGTCCAGACGGGAAGTTATGACATATGGAGAAGGATCGTCGGACAATATCTTTCTAAAATCAATCAATACCATCTCAAAATTTTCAGCTTTCCGAATGATGGCACCAGGTATGCCATCAATCGCCTGTTGAATGATGGCAAGGAAATCAGGTGACGTCTTGGTGTCGCAATAGATCAGCCAGGTAAAATCTTTCACAGACTGGTTGGCGATGGTTGGGGTACAATAGCTGGTGAACAATGAAAGACGCTCCTTCATCCATTCATCGTCCAGCACTCGTTGACCTGCTTTGTCCCGGTCCCAGTTTTTTACCGGCACATTAAAACGGGTGATCAGATAATGCGTAAATTTCACACTCATTAGCCTATAAAGGTAAAACTATGCAGTGGCTTCGTAATGCAGCATATATTCTGATGGTCATCCTGGGGGGTGGTTTTCTGCTCCTGGCAGGAAAAGACCTTCTGTTTCCATTCCTTTTTGCGATATTCTTCTGTTTTCTCCTGATGCCGCTGGAAAAACGGATTTTCAAATGGCTTCCTTACAAGCTGGTCTCCATTACGTCCAGTGTGCTGGTCGTCCTCGGCATCATCGGTGGAATGGGATTCGTATTCGGATATCAGCTGGTCCAGATCATTTCTGAAATGAATTCGGTCCAGGATTCTTTAAAGAATGGACTGAAAGAGATCCTTGAGTTTATGGAGCAAAAGTTCCCATTTCTCAACATGCATTCCGATGAGGAATCCACCAATCAAATGTTGAACAAATTACTGGATGCTCCGGTAGCCTATGTAGGAGCAGGCATCACCAGTGGAGCCGGCCTACTATTCAATATAGCCCTCACCTTGATTTATATGATCTTCCTGCTGATTTATAAGGATGCCTTCAGAGACTTTCTGATGATCCAGTTTTCAAAAGACAAGCGGGATGAGATCGAAGCTATCCTGACCGAATCGGTACATCTCATCCAACGGTATCTAACGGGCATGGTTACGGTAGTGCTTATTCTAGCCGTCATGAATTGTACCGGGCTGCTATTGATTGGCATCGATCACGCCATTTTTTGGGGAGTGTTGGCGGCTTGCCTGGTGATTATTCCGTTCATTGGAACAGCCCTCGGCGGCTTATTGCCTTTCCTATATGCACTTACGACGTCTGAGCATGGCTGGCAGCCTTGGGCCGTAGTTATACTGTTTGTTTTTACAGTACAGTTGGAAGCCAATTTTATAACGCCCAAAGTGGTGGGTTCCAGTGTCAGGATCAATCCGCTGTTTGCATTGATGGGTATTGTGATCATGGGATCGCTGATGGGCATAGGTGGTGTCGTCCTGGCGATCCCGGTCATGGCGATCCTCAAATTGGTAGCTGAAGGTATTGATGTGCTCAAACCGGTCGCGCTGCTTATGGACAAAGACCTGATGCAAAAACGCCACCTCTTTTATGGCAAGTATGATCGTGAGGATTACCGATTATCCTCGCTCATGCAAGAGGAAGATACAAAGCGATGAGTACAGCCCTTTCTTGGAAGGACAGGGTGAGACAAATCCTGCCCTGGAAAGTATATTGGAAACTCAAGCGTCTGCGTGAAGAATGGAAGGCCATGACAGATCATGATGACCTGACAGCCTTAGCCAAAGTTTATAAAACAGATAAATGGGGTCATCACTTCTATACGCCTATCTATGAGAAATGGTTTCAACACCTCCGCCATAAACCTATAAGCCTTCTGGAAATCGGTGTTGGTGGCTATACCAAGACGCATCAGGGTGGCGATTCTCTCCGGATGTGGAAGCGCTATTTTTATAAAGGCAACATCACCGGTATAGATATCTATGACAAATCAGCGCTGCAGGAAAACCGGATAAAAATAGTCAAGGGTGATCAGACCGATCGTGCATTTCTGACAGAACTGACCAATGCAGATGGTCCCTTTGATATCATTGTTGATGACGGTAGTCATGTACAATCACATATCATCACTAGTTTCGAAACACTCTTTCCCCTGATGAAGCCGGGTAGTATCTATGTCATCGAGGATACGCAGACTAGCTATTGGCCAAAATATGAAGGAAGCACTATAGACATGCACCAAGTACCTTCAGCCATGAATTATTTTATTCACCGGGTGCATGGTGTCAATCGTTCCGAGTGGCGCGGTGATATTCCACCCACGGCAATCCCTGATGAGGGGATAGGGTCGATATCGTTTTATCACAATTTGATATTTGTAGTAAAGAAAGGATAGCCTTCGAATGGAATATCCAAATAAAAGTATAATTTACTGCTACTTCAAGAAGTACAAAATGTAACCTATGGGGACGATGTTAACTGCATATTGTGAATCCTGTGGTTTTGATCAGTGGGGATTAAATTTTGGTGTTGGATTTTTCCAGCATACCCCAAAAATTCCTGCACTACGAAAAGGGTCGAATGAAATATCCATCGAGGAATTCAATGACGATCCGGATATCATATTTTATCATCAGCCAGACATGTATAAAGGTGTATTCAAAAAATGGGGTGAAGAAGATCCAGACTTAGATGAAGGCCTTATCCAGGGATATGGCATCCAATGTGATGATATTTACCTCAGCCCTGACCAGAATGTATGCCCGTCCTGCGGAAAATTCACGATGGAGTTTCTTGATGTGGGTGATTGGGACTGAAAGGATAGCTCCTATCAAGATTTTTTAGCCTCAGCTTCATATACGGCCTGAATGGCTTGAAACTGTTCTTGAATGACCGCGAGAATTCTATCTGAAACAACTTCAGAAATTTCATGGACAGTCATGCCTTGTTGAATCGTAGATTGCCGCTCAGCTACAGTCTTGAAGGCCGATAGAATATCCTTATTAGACGAAAGTCCACTACCAAAATGAGTATTTGAAAATAGCTTATCCATTAGGTTACTTTTTAAACGTTATAAACTGATTGTTGGATTATCGATGGCACTAGTCAGCATTCCCCTGCTTTTAATGTCTTACACTTTCAAATTTAACTAAAACAACTTCGTTTGAAATTCCTTCTTTGGATAGAACGCCCCAATGATAATAAATGGATTCGGAGCCATAAAATGAAACGCTCTAGTCGTCCCCAGATAAAAATACAGATCTTTGGTTTCTACAAACTCATCATAGTATTTATTTCGTACACTCGCAATAGCTTTGGTCTCATCTCCTCCAAATCTCTTTAGCTCTTTCCAATATAATTGTCCTGTCTCCCAATCCTCTATCATCAATGTACTTCTCTTGCCAGCATCGTCTAAAAAAGTATATGAAAACTTATACGGAAGTTTCTGAACTACATTAAACGCTCCATGTTTCGATGAGTCAAACAGGTTAAGCTGCTTCAAATTTTCCAATTTGGCTATATCCCATTCCCGTTCAACTACCTCTGTTGTGAAGTCCAACACCTTTGATGGCTTAAAAACAGCTAGAGAAGTGCATATTTCTCTATTCTTTGCTTCTTCAATAAGTGTGTTGAGATTGGAATAAATCTTACGAAGGCAAGTTTTCTTACGCTCCTCCCAATTTCGGGATGGATCAATATGGCCAATAACATTGAATTCACTTTCATGAGAAAAAGGCCGATACCGATTCTGGTCTTGGATCTTTTTCATTTCGTACTAAATCAACCTCAATCCAATCATACTCTTTATACTGTTCCGTATATGTTTTTTTTCTAAATTGAACGGGGTAAATTCTAATCCATGTTCCATCCTCCTTGAATCCTGCAGTACAAACTAGCTCTTCATATCTGGTGGAAAGTGTTGGATAGGTTTTGACCGTGATGAGAACTCTGGTCAGGGCCATTTCAGATATGCTTTACCTCAAATTTAAAGCCAGGTAACTTCTCTATGGCCTCGGAGAGGTGTTTGCGGTGACACTGATGAATGTTTGATTCAAAACAAGTCAATGCTATCCTTTTCTGTTGTATGAGTATGTTTAATATTGCATTTTGTGTTTTACCTGTCATAGGTATACAAGCGTCGTCATACTCAGCAAATAACTTATCATAATCCGATTGGGAATGAAGTTCTCTACGAAGTGACGATTGAATGCCAACTTCTGGAAAATGAAAATACCGAATTCCTAAAAACTCACAATATTTTCGCAATTGACTTTTACTGAAACCGAATTTCATACTTAACGGATTGTTACGAACATCCACAAGCACGTGAATATTATTTTTCAGAAGCCGTAATAGATATTCTTCCAATGAAATGCCCTCATATCCAATAGTAAATAGTACAGTAGTATTCTGGCGAGGTTTAGAAGCCTGAACTTTAGCAAATTCTTCTTTAGAAAGATTAGATTCAGCTATTTCACTTCTTGTGGCATAAAACGGTGATTGTATATATGTCGTTTTGGTCAACTCCTTTGTTGAAAGCTTCCCGTAAGTTGCTTTAATATCCTTCAGTGTGGCTTGGTCCTTTGGCCGGAGTTGAGTGAAGTATCTGGCGATGTCCATTTTCTCAAAATGCTTTTCCTCTTCTTTCAATTGGCTTTTTTTGACCATTGTTGACAAATCCGCTGCTGCCGAAAATGAATAGCACCCAAATCGATAGGGGACAAAATCATATTCTGGTTTATCCTGTGACTGTGCAAAAAGGAATAATAATTTTTGAAGCCGGATCTTCTCCAGCTTTCCATCGAACAGTTCAAGAAGTGCTAAGATGAGTTTTCGACGGTAGTACATAGGACAATATTAGGGCATTTTGCTGAATTTGAACCTAACGCTCTAATATGTCTGATACTAAATTATGAGATGGTAGAAGGTAATTTTCTAACTTAGCACTTGATATAATATTATAAGAATCCTTGCAGCTCACCCCATACCACGCCAAGTACCTAGCTACCGAGCTGACCCTCCGTCATTCCTCTAATGATCCAGCCAAACTCACCGCCTCCTTACAGGACGCCCAAGTTGATTTGAACCCTCATCAGGTAGAAGCTGCCCTTTTTGC
>JAWXAW010000160.1:0-3378 GCA_034439675.1 Saprospiraceae bacterium
AATTCTGGAATATTTACTTTAATCTTATAAAAATCACCATGGTTCAAATCTGGTATTGTTGAAGTGCCAGCTAATTTTAATATTGTGTGTTGAGTTCTGTATGAAGTTAAAAAATAAAACAAAAACCATTTTTCACAACTTGAATCAAATTTAATTTTGAAAAAGTTATTATGAAAAGCTCCGAGTACACCTGTAACTAATTGACCCGTATTTCCTGTTCGGGTCATTAGTAAATCATCCTCATTGCATATTACTGATGAAGGTGGGTTCTTAATAAAATAACTCCTTTTTGCCCTATCTCTGAGAAATTCATTTGTGATATAAAAGTAGCTATTATCTACCCTTTCCGTAAACCGTTCAGAAATTGGGATTTGTAACCCTTGATTTATCTTGGTAAAATCTTTTAGTTCTTTCTTTTTCCAGTCCTCTTTGAAATCCTTAAACCTCAACACCGGAATATTTATATTTCGCGCGTTCATTCTTTTTCTTTTTTTAACAGATACATGTTGCTTTGCCTTCTATTTTCAAAGAGTTACAATTTGTAACCGGTTCGTTTTATACGGTACTCCTTTCGCTGCCCCCTTCCACTTCGACTACCTTTCACACTTCCTTGTCCGCCCGCTCAGTGCAGCGCCTGTTTTGCCCTTCGCACATCCTCGGCTTGCAAATCCCGGGGCGGCCTTTCCCACAAGTTATCTGGTTCTGATTTCACTTTCAGATGACTGCATTTTGTAGCCAGCTCACTATATTTTTACCATCTGCGGCAGTTGTCAAGTAATGCTTGACAACTGAATTTTGTCTACCATTTCCGCCAGTACTTAAGTAATTCTTAATACCTGAATTTGCCTCTAATTCGCCTTCTTTCAGAATAGTAGATATGTGCATGCTGATATTTGGCACTGAGGTGTCAAAAAGTTCGGCCAGTTGGTTTTGGTTCATCCAGACAGTGCCTTCCCTGGTCAGCAGCGAGACAGAAGCCTTGCCATCCGGAGTATGGTATATGATGATGTTTTTTTCTTCGCTCATACTATTCACAGTTTGCAATTAGGGGTTTTTCGACAATTGTTTAATAGTCTTATTCCCTACCAAGGATTTCATCTGTGTGATGGCAATCGTATTCAGTTGTCTGATCCTTTCATTTTGAGTCAAGCCCTGGTGCAGGAGTACAGCATTGATGCTTTCCATGTTGGACAGCACCACCAGTTGTTCGATGGTCGCCTCATCCCGCATATTACCCGCTGCTTTGGGGTTTGCTTCACGCCATTGTTTTGCCGTCATCCCAAACAAGGCCATGTTGAGCATGTCAGCTTCATCGGCATAGACCATGTTGATGCTCTCCTTCGACAGCCATTGAGGGATGAGTTTTTCTTTAATGGCATCGGTATGGATCTTGTAATTGACCTTGGCCAGAGTGCGCTGGAGGTTCCAGTTTAGGTTTAAGCGATCGTTTTCATCATCTTTTAGGCGCTGGAATTCTTTGATCAGGTAGAGCTTGAATTCCGGGCTTAGCCACGAGCCGAATTCAAAAGCCAGATCTTTATGGGCAAAGGTTCCACCACCGTACCTTCCGGATTTCGATTGAATACCAATGGCTTGCGTGGCTTCAATCCATTTTTTGGGGGTCAAATGAAAGGAATTCAGGCCGGCTTGATTTTTAAAGGTGTCGAATTCGCCACCTTTAAAATCCGCGTTATGCAATTGTTCCCATATACCCAGGAATTCAATGGTGTTCCTGTTCCGCATCCAGCTATAGATCAAATCTTCTCCACCAAATTTAGCCGCCATATTAGTAAGGGAAATGTAATCGTCATCTCGTAGAGATAAGATGGTGATTTCCGCACCCTGGACATGTATGATTGATTTTTTCTGCTTCATAACATTAAAACGGTGTATCTATCCCTAACTCCTTACAATACCCCGCGATCACCTGATCCGTACGCGCCATATCCTCATCCAGTTTTTTCAATGCCTTGGAGACAGTTTTGAGATTGACCGCTTCTTCCTCTTCAAATGTATCGACATAGCGGGGGATGTTGAGGTTGTAGTCATTGTCCGCGATTTCGCTTATGGTGGCTACATGGCTGTATTTGTCTTCGTCCCCCTCTACGCCTCCCTTGAGCGAGGAGGTATATTTTTTATAGGTTGCGATGATCTTGTCGATGTCGGCGGGCCGCAATACATTTTGGGTCTTGACCTTTTCAAAATGCTGGCTGGCATCGATAAACAATACATGGTCAGGATGCTGGCGTTTTTTTCGGAGCACCAGGATACAGGTCGGGATGCTGGTGCCGTAGAAAATATTGGAGGGCAGGCCGATCACGGCATCGAGGTAGTTTCGCTCCCTGATGAGGTACTCGCGGATATGCCCCTCCGCGCCACCTCTGAACAACACCCCATGAGGCAATACACACGCCATCGCGCCTTTGTCATCGAGCTGATAGATCATGTGCTGCACAAACGCGAAGTCAGCCGTGCCCTTTGGCGCCAGGCGGCCATAAGGCGCATAGCGATCATCACTCATCAACAGCGGGCTGGCGCTCCACTCGGCCGAAAACGGTGGATTGGCCACGATCGCCTCAAAGCGCATATCGAGGTGCTGCGGCCGCTCGAGGGTATCTTCATTTTTGATGTCAAACTTCTTGTAGTGTACATCATGCATGATCATGTTCATGCGGCAGAGGTTGTACGTCGTGGGGTTGCTCTCCTGGCCGTAGAAGGCGCCGACCTCCTTTACTTCCCTGGCGACGCGGAGCAGCAGCGAGCCTGAGCCGCAGGTGGGGTCATAGACACTCTTGAGTTTGGTCTTGCCTGCCGTCACCAACCTGGCGAGTACGGTACTGACTTGCTGCGGCGTATAAAACTCTCCTGCTTTCTTTCCGGCCCCGCTGGCAAACTTACCGATGAGGTATTCGTAGGCATCGCCCAGCACATCGCTTTCCGTATTGTGCAGATCAAAGTCGATCTCATCGAGATGCGAGAGCACCTTGACGATCAGTTCGTTTTTGGCGGCTTCTGTCTTCCCGAGTTTGCTGCTGGTCAGGTCCAGATCTTCGAAGAGATTGCCAAAGTCCTCTTCGCTCTCGCTGCCCATCGTGCTTTGTTCGATGTGGGTCAGCACCTTGGCCAGGTCATCCAGGATAAACTTGCTCTTACCGTCGGCGTTTCCCCGTCGTGCCAGTTCGCTAAACAGCTCCGACGGCAGCAGGAAATATCCGAGTTTGTCTAGGGCTTCTTCCTTGATGGCGGCCAGGTAGGCTTTCTTTTGTTTGTGGTGTTCCAGGTCTTCGTACTTCAGCTTGTCCGGCTTGAGGATCGCATCGGCATAATCGTGCATCTTCTCGCTGAGGTACTTGTAGAAGATAAAGCCTAGGATATAGT
>JAWXAW010000161.1:0-43824 GCA_034439675.1 Saprospiraceae bacterium
AAAACAATTTTAGCCGACTGGTCTGTGAGCCCCTTTTTAAGATAGGCCCACTTCCTGCAAAGTTTAATGGCGGTTTCTACTGCTTCAACCCCGGAATTGGCTAGCAGTGCCTTATCATAATCAAAATAACTTGTGATGAACTTTTCGAACGGACCGAGCTTATCATTATAAAACGCTCTTGAGGTCAGGGTCAGCTGACTTGCTTGTTGAGTAAGGGCATTGATGATCTTAGGGTGGCAATGACCCTGGTTGACAGCACTATATGCTGACAGAAAATCAAAATATCGCTTGCCATCCACATCCCAAAGGAAAACACCCTCCCCTCTGGATAATACAACCGGTAAGGGATGATAATTATGGGCACCATATTGATCCTCCAGAGAGATAAATAAACTGGATTGGTTGAGCGTGTCAGTAGCCATTTGCAATAACTTTTTAGCCTTCAAAATTACCACTTTTCCAGGCATAAACCAATATGAATCATCGTGGTTTAAACTGAATATCAGGTGTCAAAATGGCAGATAATCCTTATATTTGCCTCCCTTTGAATCTATGAAAGCAATCTATTCCAACGTCAAATCTATCGATGAATCCCGCCAGGGTGAAGCATTCTACACGCCTGAATATGAGGATAATAATCATATAAACTTAAAGCGATTCTATATTGAGAGTTATGGCTGTCAGATGAATTTCAGTGACAGTGAAATTGTAGCCTCTATCCTGGCTGATTGTCAATACCAACCTACCAGAGATATAGAAAAAGCAAACCTGATATTACTCAACACCTGTTCGATCCGTGAAAAAGCGGAAGAAACCATCAGGAAGCGTTTGCGCACTATTGACAAACTAAAGCTAAGCCGTCCGGGTACCGTGGTAGGTATACTGGGATGTATGGCAGAACGTCTGAAACAAAGCCTTCTTGATGATGAAAAGCTCGTTGACCTTGTTGTAGGCCCGGACGCTTACAGAGACCTACCGAGACTGCTCAACCGGGCTGAGGATGGGGATAAAGGTATCAACGTACTCCTTTCAAGAGAGGAAACATATGCAGACATCAGCCCGGTCAGGCTTGAAAGTAATGGAGTCACCGCCTTCATTTCTATCATGAGGGGATGTGACAACATGTGTTCCTTTTGCGTCGTACCGTTCACCAGGGGACGTGAGCGATCCAGGGATCCATTTACCATTGTCTCAGAAGCTGCGCATCTATTTGATAAGGGATTCAGGGAAGTTACTTTGCTGGGCCAGAATGTTGACTCATATAAATGGCAACATCCGGAAACACACGAGACGTACAACTTTGCTCAACTACTTGAGCTGGTCGCCCGGATACATCCTGACCTGCGTATTCGTTTCAGTACTTCCCACCCTAAGGATATGACCGATGATGTACTTCATGCCATGGCATCGTTTGAAAACATCTGCAACTATATACATCTGCCTGTCCAATCAGGAAGCTCTCGTGTATTGGCGCTGATGAACAGAACCTATGACCGTGCATGGTATAAAAACCGGATCGAAGCCATCCGGCAAATCGTACCGGATTGTACTGTTTCGTCGGATATTATTGCAGGGTTTTGTACGGAGACAGATGAGGATCACCAGGAGACTCTATCCATGATGGCCTGGGCTGACTATTGTATGAGTTATATGTATAGTTATTCTGAAAGACCTGGGACACTGGCAGCGCGAAAATATACAGATGATATCGATGAAGACACTAAGAAAAACCGTCTTAGCGAGATCATAGCACTACAACGTCAAATGTCAGCAGAGCATAATGGACGTGATGTAGGCAAAACATTTAAAGTGTTGATTGAGGGCGATTCCAGAAAATCTGAAAATGAATTTAAAGGCAGAAATTCTCAGAATAAAATGATTGTGTTTCCAAAGATCCCGGGGTTAAAATCAGGAAACTATGTCCATGTATTTATAGAGTCATCCAACAGTGCAACGCTCATCGGGCGCATCGTTCAACCATAAATCAAGAGAACAGATGAACTCAGCTGCAGCAACTATCAAACAACGTTTTGGGCTTGTCGGGAGATCAGAGGTCTACGACAGAGCTTTGAATACAGCTGCTCGTGTCGCCGCAACGGATCTGACGGTCTTGATTACCGGCGAAAGTGGCGTGGGTAAAGAAGTTTTCAGTCACATTATTCATTCGCTCAGTTCGCGTAAGCACAATAAGTTTATCGCTGTCAACTGTGGCGCGATTCCGCAAGGCACTATCAATTCAGAACTTTTCGGCCATGAGAAAGGATCTTTTACTGGAGCTACTGCTGACCGCAAAGGCTATTTTGAATCCGTGGACGGAGGCACGATTTTCCTTGATGAGATCGGAGAAATGCCCCTTGATACGCAGTCCTATCTGCTCAGAGTTTTGGAATCAGGAGAGTTTATCCGCGTCGGATCATCCCAAACACAAACGACGGATGTGAGGGTTATTGCAGCCAGCAATATAGACCTCCTCAATCATATACGGCAGGGAAAATTTAGGGAGGATCTATACTATAGACTGAACACTGTCCCCATCCATATTCCCAGCCTTAAAGAACGTCCGGAAGATATTCCAATACTGATCAGACGATTTGCGGTTGATTTTGCTGAAGAATATCATACAGAGTCCATTCGTCTCGATGAACAGGCCAAAAATTTATTGATGAAATATCCCTGGCCGGGAAATATCCGCGAGTTAAAAAATCTCATTGAACAACTCAGTGTGCTGGCAGAGGAAAAATCAATTGATGCCGAGGCATTGATTTCCATTGCACCTCATATCACTAAAACCAATCTTCCGGTGTTGAGTAAAGGCTCCGACGGGCTTCAGGAAAGAGAGATCCTCTATAAATTGCTTTTTGACATGAAGGGTGACCTGCATGATCTTAAGCAACTGGTTTTCGAATTGATTCGTGGTAACAATCTGCGGGTACCAGAAACCATTAGTTTCAGGGCATTCAATGCACAGCCTTCAGCCGGAGACTTTATCACCCCGGATTCATGGGGGAGTCATTCGATTCCAGAGATCCTCCCAACCACCAGCCTTCATGACAGAAATCCAATCATCATTGATGAGAAAAAATATGATAAAACAGAGCTCATCGATGACAACTTTGCACTGGAAGATATGGAAAAAGAGATGATCAAAAAATCATTAAAGCGGCATGGAGGCAGAAGAAAAGAAGCAGCTACAGAACTTGGTATATCAGAACGTACACTCTATCGGAAGATTAAGCAGTATGATATTTGAAAGAGCGGAAGAGGCTAAAAGGCTCAAGGGCTAAAGAGGCGGAAGGAATGAAGAGATGAGGGTTAAAGTGATAAAGTGACTTAAAGGATTAATGCAAATAGGAATGAAGAGTATAAAAGGTGCATTGCTGGTGCTGATCATCCTTCCATGGATTAGTGGGTGTTATTCCCTCAAAGGGTATAGCATTGCACCTGATGTTAAATCCTTTTATGTCGGCAACTTTAAGCTCACCGCATTTAATGCTCCGGCCACGATCAATCAGACTTTTGCAGAAGCGCTTAAAGATAAAGTTGCCAGAGAATCTAGGCTACAATTCACTGATCTTCGTCCTGATCTGGAGTTTAATGGCACCGTACAGAGTTTTATCGTTTCCGCTGTTGCGCCTAAGCCTAATGAACAAACTTCGTTCAACCGACTAAGTATACATGTTGCCATTGAGTATACCAATCATTTAGATGCGAAAGAGGACTGGAAAAAGACCTTTACCCATTTTGCAGATTTTTCATCTGATCAGAATCTGTTGCAGGTTCAGGATGAGCTGATAACGATTATCTTCAACCAGATCCTGGAAGATGTTTTCAACCAGGCTTTTAACAATTGGTAGCCTGATCGCATGGAAGAAAACAAACCGAACATCAAACCTGCCCCTGGGCTCGCTGAAGCGATCCATCCTGAAATTGGGAATGGAGTTGTATGGGCACAGCACATCCATGAGCAACTGCTGCGGAGTCCTGATTCCTCTAAACAACTAGACCATCTGCTTATCCTTGATCACCTGCAATTAACAAATAGTCAGGAAACTGTTGAAACTAGTATATCTGAAATTCATGAGACCCCAACTCATGAAATAGTACTAAAGGAGACTGAATCTCCTGATCAACGCCTGAAAAACAATTCCTTTGGGTCGGCCACTTCTCATCAGCAGGAAGAAGCTGGTGTGATGGCTCCACTTGAGGGTAAAAAGAAGGGGAAAGTAAAAAAGGAAGGAAAAGTAAAACAAAAAGAAAGTCCGGAGTCTTTCAAGGACGTCTCGGATGAGGAAAAGATGCCTAAAGCCGGTAAACTGGTAAGAAAGGCAGCAAAATCTGTCACGCGGCAAGAAAAAGAGCAAAACAAAGTTCTGGAAAAGAAAACAACCCAGCAGGAAATGGAGCTTTCACCTTATACCCGATGGCTCAAAAGCTTTGCAGGATCGGATTATGTGCACCCATATGAGGATGATTTTGCCTTCGCTCAGGGGTCTGGTCTTACCGGGGAAGGGATATCCGAAACGTTTGCTGATCTGCTATCAGCTCAGGGCTATAAGGAGCAGGCCATTGAAATGTATATCAAACTCATGGAAAAATATCCGGAAAAAAGTGGTTTCTTTGCAGCCAAAATCGAAGCCCTACAACAATAATTATCATATTCATGTGTCATGCTTAAGCTAATAACGATACTCATTGCCCTCATCTGCATCCTCCTTATGGCTGTTATTCTTATCCAAAACCCAAAGGGAGGTGGCGTTGACAGTACTTTTGGGGGCCAGAGTGCCAACCAGATGTTTGGTGCTGCCAAATCAGTGGATTTTATTGAAAAACTGACCTGGGGACTGGCAGCAGCTTTATTCGGACTCTGCATATTTGCCAGCTTCTTTGTCCAGTAAGCAGAATCCTTCCAATCGCACGATTTCATCCTCTGGTATACTTACGCTAAAGCACCTGTCAACCTCATGGGCAAATTGTCATATTGGCAGCAAGCTTCTTAGCGGTGTCCTTGCATTTGGCATGAATAATAAAGCTTTCGTTCGATAGCTGCAAATATGGCAGGTATAACCTGACTGGCACATCTTATGATAAAGGTGGCTTGAAACAGAATCTTATATTTAAATCATCAACAATAAAATCATCAAAATTCTATGAAACTCAAACCTATCAATGACCGGATCGTCATCAAACCCGCTCCTGCCGAAGAGAAAACCAAAGGAGGGCTCATTATACCCGATACGGCAAAAGAGAAACCACAACGTGGTGAAGTTGTAGCCGTAGGTCCGGGTAAAGAAGGTAATCTTATGACCGTACAGGTTGGGGATATCGTACTTTATGGGAAGTATTCCGGACAGGAATTGTCCTATGAAGGAGTTGATTACCTGATTATGCGTGAGGATGACGTACTGGTGGTCATTAGTTAAGACCAGACATACTTTTTATTCTATTCAATTATCAACATTAACAAAGATAAAATCCAATAAAAATGGCTAAAGAAATTAGCTTTAATTCAGAGGCTAGAGAAAAACTCAAAGCCGGCGTTGATGCTTTATGCAATGCTGTAAAAGTTACCCTGGGTCCTAAAGGACGCAATGTGATCCTTCAGAAAAGTTTTGGTACTCCCACGATCACTAAAGATGGAGTCACTGTAGCTAAAGATATCGAGTTGGAAGATCCTGTACAAAACATGGGAGCACAACTCGTGAAGGAAGTAGCATCAAAAACTGCAGATATCGCAGGTGATGGAACAACTACTGCCACTGTACTTGCTCAGGCTATGGTTAATGCCGGATTCAAGAATGTAGTAGCAGGAGCAAATCCCATGGACCTGAAACGCGGTATTGATAAAGCGACCAAAGCTGTGATTGCAGACCTGATCAAACAATCCGAAGTCATCGGGGATGATTATGAGAAAATCAAGCAGGTCGGATCCATCTCTGCCAACAATGATGAAGAAATCGGTACACTCATCGCAGACGCTATGCGTCGCGTTTCTAAAGACGGTGTGATCACCGTTGAAGAATCCAAAGGAACAGACACGTATGTGGATGAAGTAAAAGGAATGCAGTTTGACCGAGGATACCTGTCTCCCTATTTTGTGACCAATGCGGAAAACATGACCACAGAGTATGAAGAGCCATTGATCCTGATCCATGACAAGAAGATCTCTAACATGCAGGAGATTGTTCCTGTGTTGGAAAAAGTGATTTCCGCAGGACGTCCATTATTGATCATTGCAGAAGATATCGAAAGCCAGGCACTTGGCGTTTTGGTTGTAAACCGTTTGCGTGCACAGCTGAAGATTGTTGCGGTTAAAGCACCAGGCTTCGGTGATCGTCGTAAAGCGATGCTCGAGGATATCGCTATCCTGACGGGCGGCACAGTGATCAGTGAAGAGAAGGGATACAAGCTCGAGAATGTCGAACTTGAACACCTGGGTCGTGCGGAGAAAATAACTGTTGACAAAGACAATACAACGATCGTCAATGGTCGTGGAACTGCTGAAATGATTACCTCCAGGATCAACCAGATCAAATCACAGATCGAAACGACTACCTCCGATTATGATAAAGAGAAATTGCAGGAGCGTCTTGCTAAACTCGCAGGTGGTGTTGCCGTATTGTATGTAGGTGCAGCTACGGAGGTTGAAATGAAGGAAAAGAAAGCCCGTGTAGAGGATGCCTTGAGCGCAACACGCGCTGCTGTAGAAGAAGGAATTGTAACTGGCGGAGGCGTAGCTTTGGTCAATGCTATCAAATCAATTGAAAATCTAAAAGGTGCCAATGATGACGAGACGATCGGAATACAAATCGTTAAGAAAGCACTGGAAGCACCTCTTCGTACCATTGCTGAAAATGCAGGCGTAGAAGGTTCAGTGGTCCTTATGGAAGTAGTCAAGAGCAAAGGAGCCACAGGCTACAATGCCCGCACTGACAAATACGAAGACCTGAAAAAGGCAGGTGTTATCGATCCTACCAAAGTGACCAGGATCGCACTTGAAAACGCAGCTTCAATCGCAGCGATGATCCTCACCACAGAGTGTGTGATCAACGACAAGAAGGAAGACAACGGAGGTGGTGCCGGAGGCCATATGCACGGTGGCGGCGGCGGAATGGGCGGAATGATGTAAGCCACGGATTGATCAGCGTAGCCTGATTAAATGAATATTTAAAAAATCCCGCCTCCTGTACCTGATGGCGGGATTTTTTTTTGTGATTACATAAGAAAAGGGCACAACGATGTTGTGCCCTACCTAGAAAATATGTCCTGAAGAAATTTATGATTATGCTGTAACTGCTACTTCCTTTACAGGTACCGTCCAGCCTCTCGTATCTTCTATGGTGCCAAAACGCATGCCATTGATTTCGTTCTTGATGGAGGTGGACAAGTCCCAGTTACTGCTGTCAAGGTGAATGAAATGATTATCATATTTGATTTCCTCTACATTGGCTATTAAAGCTGCTGTACCAGTGCCAAAAACTTCAATCAATTCGCCTGCCTGATATCTGCTGAGGACTTCATCAATGGATAGATCGCGCTCATTGACTGTATGCCCGTTGCCGCGTAATATCTCAAGTGTGGAAGCTCTTGTTATACCTTTTAGGATCGTACCCGATGTTGCTGGGGTTACGATTTCATTCTTGAAAACAAAGAAGATGTTCATGGTCCCAACTTCCTGTACAAACTTGTGATGAATGGCATCGAGCCACAAAACCTGATCGTACCCTTGTTCACGGGCGAGTTTTGACGGATACAACGCGGCTGCGTAATTACCTGCCGTTTTTGCTTCGCCTACTCCACCCTGTGCTGCGCGGATATAATGGTTCTCCACTAGTAATTTAATTGGCTTTGGATAATACGGACCTACAGGCAGGCAAATGATCATAAACTTATACGTATCCGATGCCTTCACACCGACCATTTCGTCCGTAGCAAACATCAATGGGCGGATGTACATGGCACTGCCTTCAATCTTTGGAATCCATTCCTGGTCTATGCCTACAATAGCGTGTATAGCTTCGACAAAAATATCTTCCGGAATTTCCGGCATACACATTCTGACGGCAGAAGCATTCATGCGTTTAGCGTGCAGTTCCGGTCTGAATAAAAGCGGAGTGCCGTTTTTAGATCTCGAAGCCTTCATGCCTTCGAATATCGACTGACCATAATGAAGAGCCATATTCATTGGATGAATGCTCATCTTCTCCACCGGGGAAATTCTTGGATTAACCCATTGTTTCCCATCGTAATCAATTTCGAACATGTGATCAGTGATGATCTTCCCAAATGGCAGATTTTGAAAATCTACATTTGCTACCCCTGATTCTTTGGTGTGATGAATGGTAAGGTCCTTCATTATCTTAGATTTGCTACAAAAGTAATATATTTCATTTTGTTCTCACAGTCAGCTTGTTATATATTTTAAAAGATTCTTTAATTCGTTGATTTGTTAATAATTTGTAACAAAATTTGGTCAATGCTCCCATACACAACCTATCAAATCCCGGAAACGGATAAAAACCAAACTGAAGATCCGGACAAATGGCTTTGGATGATCATCTCAAGCCCGCTCACAGAGGCTGACACGGACCTTCTCCTGAAGATTTCATCAGCCCTCAAAGCTGATTTCGCTAAAGATGTCTATTGCCTCCAGCTGCCGCCTCATGAAGGAATTTCGCTTGCCTCACTGACCCATTCCAAACCTAAACTCATTATAAGTTTTGGCGTTTTACCATCTGCATTAGGCTTGTGGATTGATCTGAATCGACCTGGAATCAGCTTGTTGGAATCCTGCATTTTTATTCTCACGCTCACAGTTGAGGAACTTTCGATACATGCTGCAGCCAAGAAAGAATTATGGCAATCCATGCAAATCTTCCTGGAGCGATAAACCAATGAAACACCAAAAACAACTTTTGTTTGCAAGTGCCAACCGGCACAAACTGAAGGAAATGCGCCAGCTAATCCCTGATATGTATAGGCTTTCAGGGCTTAGTGATTTCTCCATTCATGAAGAAATACCGGAGCCTTTCGACACCTTTGAAGCGAATGCTGCCGCCAAAGCCTCTTATGTGTACCAGAAAACCGGTATCCCTTGCTTTGCAGATGACAGCGGGTTGGTCGTAGATGCATTGGATGGAAGACCTGGCGTATTATCTGCCAGGTATGCTGGTGAGCATAAAAAAAGTGAGGAAAACATCCTAAAGGTATTATCAGAACTCATGAGCAGACAAGACAGGACCGCAAGGTTTATTGCAGTCATCGCATTTCAGCAAAATGAAACGGATGTATTTCTCTTCAGCGGAAGTATAGAAGGTACCATTGCTTATGCACCTTTCGGAGCAGGCGGATTTGGATATGACCCTGTTTTTATTCCAGCTGGTTTTGACCAGACTTTTGCGCAGTTATCTCCTACTCTGAAAAATCAGATCAGCCATCGTGCCAGGGCGATGCAGCTGTTTCTAAACTCCCTTTCCGGATATTGAGAGGTTGGATACTGGAAAAACAGAGGATGGTCAAAAAAGCACATCCAAAATGACTGCGGTGCCAAAACAGATACTTGCAATACCGTTCGTTTCAAAAAAGGCCTGATTAATCTTTTCCAGGTTATACTTAAATACTAATCGGTGTTGCCAGAACAACAGTCCTGCAAAACCGAAAGCCCCCATCCAATGAAGCAGCCCGAACGTAGGGAGAAGCTGGCTTTGATACCAGGTGATCACGAATAACATAATAGCGCAAAGGAAGTGGATCGCAATAGCAATTTTTTTTGCTTTATCCTGTCCAAAACGGGCCGGCACGGAATGCAACCTGTTTTGCCGGTCAAATTCTTCATCCTGTAGGGCATACAGAATGTCAAAACCACTTACCCATAATAACACCATGATGCCGTACAAAACAGGTAAGAGCTCAAATTTTCCCGTCACAGCGATATAGGCGCCAACAGGGGCCAGACCAAGCCCCAAGCCAAGAATAAAATGACATAGCCAGGTAAAGCGTTTGGTATAACTATAACCGAGGATAACCAATAACGCTATTGGTGACAAGTAAAAACACAATGGGTTGATCAGGAAAGTGGTCAACATAAATGCAGCGGACATCAGGATGACCAATGCTAAAGCAGAAAAAGGTTTTACGACACCTGACGGAATCTCCCGAATGACCGTTCGCTTATTCTTTGCATCAATATTTCTGTCAATAAAACGGTTGAATGCCATGGCCGCACTTCGGGCAAAAACCATACAGAGGAGAATGCATAAGAATAAAAGCCAGTTGATTCCGATATTCAAGGTCTTCAAACCGATAAAAAATGCCAGCAGAGCAAACGGAAGCGCAAACACTGTATGCGCAAACTTGATCAGGGATAAGTACGCCTTCATAACCTAAAAATAAAAATGCCTGTAAAGAAAACATCTATACAGGCACTTTAAGCTGAAGTAACTTACGTTACGAAATTATTGTTTTGGTGCAGTTGCTGGTTTAGCAGCAGGAGCGTTAGGATCCTTTTCAACATTTCCTGAAATATTGAGGAATGACTGTGCAGGAACAGTGTTAGCATTTACGGTTACCCTTTTGGTTTGTTTACCTGGCTTACCTTTGCTGTCAAATTCAACATCAATCACACCTGAAGCCCCCGGAGCGATAGGCTCTGATGGCCATTTAGGCACCGTACAGCCGCAGCTCCCTTTTGCACTGCTGATAATCAGCGGCTCTGAGCCCGTGTTTTTGAATTTGTATGTGTGTTTTACTTTTTCGCCTTCCTTCACAGAACCGAAATCGAAGTCATTTTGCTCAAAAGACATTGTGGTGGTTGGTCCGGTTGGGGTCTGGTTTTCAGCAGACAAAGCCGTCGGCTGTGCATTAGGATCAGCTGCTGCGGTTGGAGCCACGGTGCCATCAGCTGAAGTAGCGAGGCTTTCCCTTGCCTTAGCGCGGGCATCATCTGCATCACCCTGACAAGCGATCATCGTCAACGAAGCAACTAGGGCTAATGCTGCAAATAAATTCTTGAATAGATTCATTTCTGAGATTATTTAAAGGTTACTGAAATACGAGCTCAAAATTAGGATAAGTATATATATCTCGAAAGTTTGGATGTATGACTTGCTGTTAATAAGGTGTGAATCAATGCTTTGATAAAT
The DNA here is from genome assembly GCA_034439675.1 of Saprospiraceae bacterium. GTDB lineage: Bacteria > Bacteroidota > Bacteroidia > Chitinophagales > Saprospiraceae > Opimibacter. The sequence goes on from JAWXAW010000161.1 coordinate 11,139, forward strand.
ACTCTCGGGATCGGTTCGATTCCACGGAGATAACTTTATATTTGCAGCCTGTCTGGTAAAAGGTGGCGACCAAAAATACTTATTTTATGGATTAACCTTGTTACCTCAAATCATGGTCCCGTAGTTCAACGGATAGAATAGAAGTTTCCTAAACTTTTGATGCAGGTTCGATTCCTGTCGGGGCTACAATTCAGAGGGCAAAGGACAGAGGGCAGAGATTAAAGGGCAGAGGGCAGAGGGCAGAGGGCAGATCTCTATAAACGATGTTGTGAAATTAGAATCACAAGGAACAATTTCGTCAGGAAAATTAGGGGTTCAAAATTTTGAACCCCTAATTTTCCTGACGAAAACATTAATACTCTAAGGTCTCCACTACGCTATGCCCCATCGCCCCACCTAAAGGTATCCATCGTAAATCCAGCCAGGTCAAGTACCCTGTCCACCACTGTCAGGCAGGCCTTTTCTATAGTATCCGCCCCGTTGTAGAAAGAGGGTATGGCAGGGCAGATAATTGCTCCTGCTTTTGTCAGTTTGCGCATATTGTCAATATGGATCAGGTTCAGGGGTGTTTCCCTTGGCACCAGGATCAGTTTCCTCCGTTCCTTGAGCATAACATCCGCTGCGCGCGTCATCAGATCATCTGACAGACCATGAGCTATCCTGGCCATTGCGCCCATGGAACATGGACATACAATCATCGTCGTAAACCTTGCTGATCCGCTGGCAAATGGGGCTGTAAAATCTCTTGGGTCATAAACGGGGTGGCCATAACTGGCGATGCTTCTGTCCTTGATTTCCAATCCCCAATTGATTTCAGCATTGTGGCTTGTAACAATTCCAACCTCATCATACTGATCTCGTATTTCTGAGAGCCTGTCTAGTAAAAGCTTTGCATAAATGGATCCGCTTGAACCGCCAATGCCTACTATGAGTTTATACATATCTTTGTACCTGTATCAAAACATTAATATAATGTCTTTCTTCAAGTATTGTTTAGCCACTTGCCTCTTATTCATAACTCTCCAGCTCAGTAGCCAGGAAATAAATTGGATGTCGTGGGAGGAAGCAGCAGCAGCCAATGACAAAAAGCCAAAAAAGATATTTGTGGATATTTATACAAATTGGTGCGGCTGGTGCAAGAAAATGGATGCCTCAACCTTTAAGGAGGCGGACGTAGTGAAACTTGTGAATGAAAGCTTTTATCCGGTTAAACTCAATGCAGAACAAAAGGAAAGTATTTTTTGGCGGGATGTTGAATTCAAATGGGTCGCCGGCGGCAGGGATGGTGTCAACAAACTAGCTTATGAACTTCTGGATGGACAGATGTCCTATCCTACCTATGTCATCATGGACCAGGAATACACCAGAATTCTAGCTTCACCGGGATACAAAGATGGGTCTACCCTGATCAAGGAGTTAAGATTTGCTGCCGAAGAGCAGTATAAAACAACTAACTGGGAGGCTTATAAAGTGAAGAATGAAAAGTGATGGTTCAACTATGCTCACCAACCCAAAATGAAGAATGAAAAGTTAGAAGTGAGCAGTGAGCAGTTGGCAGTTTACAATTCGAAGCGTAGTGACAGTCCCCTTGTTCCTTGCTCCTTGCTCCTTGCCCTTTGCTCTTTGGTCGCTGCACCCTATATTTGCACCTCTTAAAAAGGCTCCATAGCTCAATAGGATAGAGCAACGGTTTTCTAAACCGTAGGTTCCAGGTTCGAGCCCTGGTGGAGTCACTTCTTCAACGCTTAAAAAGTCTATTGTGGCCCTATCCCAGATAGATCCTGCTGATGTCCGGATAGAACCTGGCTGGAAAGCCCAGTTACAAACGGAATTCTCCAAACCGTATTTTGGCGGAATCAAGCAGTTTCTCGCAGACGAAAAAGCAAAAGGTAAGATCATTTTCCCCCCGGGACCTATGATCTTTAATGCCTTTGATAAAACTCCTTTTGAAAAAGTAAGGGTGGTCGTTCTCGGGCAAGATCCTTATCATGGACCTGGGCAGGCGATGGGGTTATGCTTTTCTGTGCCGAGGGAGATATCTGTGCCTGCTTCCCTGAAAAATATATTTAAAGAAATCAACAGGGATCTTGGCCTTTCTATTCCTCAGCATGGTGATCTGACATCATGGACGAGCCAGGGTATATTTCTGCTGAATGCTATCTTAACTGTTGAAAAAAACCAGGCAGGTTCTCATAGTAAGATAGGTTGGCATCTTTTTACAGATGTTGTGATCAAAACACTGTCAGACAACCGTAACGGTCTTATCTTTCTACTATGGGGTAATTATGCCCGTTCAAAGAAACATTTAATCGACCCGCAAAGACATACGATCCTAGAGGCTGCGCATCCATCTCCGCTCGCCAGGAATGCCTTTAATGGTTGCAGCCACTTTTCAATGACAAATTCAATACTTCAAAACAGGGGGGATACTCCCATAAATTGGTCACTTGATGAATGATACTTTTTTCAACAGGTTACAATACGTAGCCGGCACCTTCGGTGCTATAGGGGTGATGATTGGTGCTTTCGGAGCCCACTTTCTGAAATCCCGCCTGGATATAGGTAGTCTCGAAACCATTAAAACCGGAGTTCTTTATCTTTTTATCCATACGTTGGCCACCTTATTTGTCTGTCTGCGCTCGAAGCAGTATGCAGGTTCCAGACACCTCCGGACAGCAGGAATTGCCTTTGTCATTGGCATCCTCATGTTTTCCGGGTCATTGTTTATTATAGGAACAGCTTCTCTTACAGGTTTCCCTGTTTCGGCCATTGGCTTCATCACACCTCTGGGCGGACTCTGCTTTATCTTGGGATGGATTTTCCTGATTTTTCAAAAAGGCAGCTAATAGGTTCCGCTGGTATTGTTTTTTTATCCGGATAGGTGCACAGATTATAAATATCTGTATATTTCGCCATCAAAATAAGCCACTAAATCTTTACACAGTACTAAAAAATCAAACTATGAAAAAAATTGTTCTACTTTTCTCATTGCTATTTATTCTCGCGATCACCAATGAAATGAAAGCGCAGGATTACAAGAGTGCCATTGGTTTACGTTTTGGCTATCCGATTTCTATATCGTATAAAACCTTCCTGACTGAATCGAATGCACTTGAATTGTATGCTGGATACAGGGGTTATTCCGGTATCTATAGTTATTTTTCCGTTGGTGCATTGTATGAAATACACAAACCACTGTCTGATGTTGAAGGGCTGAGTTGGTATTATGGTTTTGGTGCCAGCGTTCAGTTTTTTACATATGACAATGACTTCTTCTTTGATGATGACAATGGTAGTGTGGGCTTAGGTCTAAGCGGTGTAATCGGTCTTGATTACAAATTCCCAAGTGCCCCGATCAATTTGAGTCTTGACTTTATGCCTACCTTTCGTATAGGTGGTTGGGATTCCGGTTACTATTCATGGGGAGCTCTTGCAGCAAGGTATGTCCTGAACTAGTCAGCATTTCGTACAATATAAAAAAGGCTGTTCCGTCATCGGACAGCCTTTTTTATTTGGTTGGGAATTCATTTATGTCTAACTTGGAATATAGAAACAGCAAATAAAAACTATTGCCCTTCATCCCAAACTTACCTTTCATGGGCGTTGTTGCGCGTATACTCACTGGTTGCCTTGTCCTGATAGTGCATCAACAAATTTTTTGCACTCAGGCCATCAACACTGAAGACTTTGCTTCCGGTAAAGTCTCCATTGTTGAATATGCCCATACCAATCCCCTTTCAAGGCAGGAATTAAAAAAGCAGAAAAAAGAAGAGAAATTACTTCATCGCGCTGAAATCTTTATGCTCCGTTTTGAAAAAGTCATTCATTCAAAAATGCAAAAGAAATCCATCGGTAGCATCAGCGATCCTGTTGACCGGTGGCTTTGGATCTGGGGCATTTCCTGGGGACTAGGCATCCTGATTACCCTTTTTGCTGGTGGTGCTGTTACGTCCGCAGCAATTGGCATATTGTGGTTATTTGCTTTTGCCCTGGGGTCCGTGTCGCTCATTATCTGGTTGATCAAGAGTTTAGGATAAGCTCTCAGGTGATTTAATTAATAAATCATTCGACTTCCTCTTACCTCCTCTCCTGCAACGAACAGTATTACAATTCAATCATCCAATACGAATTCCTCGCCTCGGTTTTATTGAAGATTTTAAGCTTCCTTTAATTTCCTTTAACGCACTCTTACGAAACCTGGCAGGGAGTTATGGCGTCATCCTTTCAACTAAAACAAACAGCCATGACAACGAATGCATCTCTCCGAATCCTTAGCTCTGTCGCAGGCATGTTCCTCTTGAACATATTCCAGGAGGCACAGGCACAATCCAGCATTACTGCAGTTGCATCTGTTGGATCAACCAACATCGAGATGAATGGATCAGGTATTCTCGAAATAGCGGATCCTTACATCAAACCGATCACGCATTATAGCGTAGGTCTTCAATACGAAAAGGCTTTGTCCCGTCACTTTTCCATGATCACCGGTGCGCAATACAGTTCAAGAGGTTTCGGGGTACGTGAACAATTCGATATCACCGTCCTGGGCATCGATGTACCGCTTGGTGCCAGTATTGAAACCAGGTTGAATTATGTGGAAGCCCCATTAATGATCAAATATAATTTTACAGAAAGCGGAGTCACTCCATATGTAAAGGTCGGTGCTTCTGCTGCATATGCTTTAAATGGTAAAATCACCCCTAAAGTGCAAGCCCTGATTAACTGGTCCTTACCATCTATCAACATCAATCTTGATAATGACCTTTATAACAGATTTGATATATCAGCAGTAGCCGGAGCTGGTGTAAGTATTCCTACGAATACATTTGGAGCTCTCAATCTGGAGATTGGTTACAGGCACAGTCTGAACAGCATGTTGCAAGACAATATCGTAGATATTGGCATCAAGTCCCATGGCTTCTCAGCTGGTATCGGGTACACGTTCATGTTTTAAACGGTTTCATTCATTTCATATTGATCTTAACGGGTGCATTGGAATACAATGCACCTGTTTTAATTTCCACGGGTGTGAAAGCTGTGAAAACCAAAAAAAAATAAAATAGGGATGTGATGACTATGGAAGGACTTCTACTTCATCCTCTTCCTTGCGACGGTTACGCCACCAGATGTATCCGATCGTTCCCATCAGGGTATATGGCAGGGCTAGCATATAGAGGATACCTGCATTCAACCCTTTGCCGGCAGTACCGCCGTTTTTCAGATTAGATTCGGCTGACATTTTACACATGGGGCATTGAGCAGATGACTCATAAGATGTGAGCATTCCCATTATGGCAATCGCCAGAATAATGATAATACGGTGCATCTTCTTCATAGTGTAAAATTAAGCGAATTTAGCGAATTTACCTGCAGGGAAAGAGAAAAAAATAAACAAGCGGTCCAGTGGCGGCTACATAGAGCCAAACTGGGAATACCCATTTTGCCATCTTACGGTGGGTCTCATAATCACCGCAGTAACCCCTGATAAAGGTCAGCAGAATGAAAGGCAAGCTCAATCCAGCGAGGATGATGTGGCTGAAGAGAATAAAGTAATACACTTGCCGGATAATTCCCTCTTTGCAGAATTCAATCTCCTCATTGGTAAAGTGGTAACCTACATAGGAAAGCAGGAATCCGGCTGAAAGGGCCATTGCCACATATATACTTCGGCGGTGTGCCTCTATGTTCTTATGCTTTATAAAATAAAAGGCAGACAGCAATGCAAGGGTCACTCCGGTATTAAAGAGTGCATTTAGGCCGGCCAGAAAACTCAGATCAGCCTCAATGTCAAATTTATATCTGCGCATGGCCCCAACAAGAAACCAGACGACCACGGTAACGACCCAGGCAAGCCTGTTAAGCATTGTGATGCGCTTCTGCTGTTCAATTGAAATCATTTCTTGTCCCCTCTTTTTAGTTCCACCTTTTCCTGACGTTCCCGCGGCAGCAACAATGACATATGCTCGACAAGAATCCGCTTTTCATCTGTGGTGTTGATTGCGTAATAACTGCGGATGACACCTTTGCGGTCCACTAGGGCAAACATTTTATCCTTCTCCCAAAGCGCATGTACAGCACTGCAAATAGCAATAGAATCACTACAAGGGATTACATACCAGTATTTATGCTGCTTCTGAATTGAAAAACTTGATCCTGCCTGACATGTATCAAGTAAAACAAACGCCGCCTTGCTTGTTTCCCTGAACTGGTCATACAGCGCTTCCAGTACATCCTTCTGGCCCTTATCATCCGTATCACAAGAAACATAGGCTATAAGGGTCACACGGCCTTCCAGACTGTCTGCAGAAAATTTTCTCCCATCGGCCAAAACGCATGTTCCTGAAGGGAAAGGGGTCTTGCCATTCATCACTTCCTGGGCATCCTTGCGCCATTCCAGGCCTGACTGGAGATAATACCATGATACAAACGGAAGCAGGAAGAGGATCAAAACAATGGTAACCAAAAACTTCCTTGACATGCCGCAATCATTATGCTTTAGATACAGTCAGATTTCGTTTCATAACATGAGTGTTATGCAACCGCAGGATGACTAATCCTATCCTAAGGCAACCAAAGAAATAGTAAGTAGACAGCACTACTTAGCTACTTCCACTTTGGATCGCTCCTGTACCGTCTGTCTGTTACCCTTCCAGGCATTACCTTCATAGAGGAAAGCGATGATGGCCCAGATCAGCAGGCAAACAGGTAACATCACACTTAACATTAATCCTCTCGCTTCGTACTTCATGTGCATGAATTCAAATACGATCAGATAAGCCTTGTACAAACTCATAGCGATCATCAGGGTATTCATGACCAGCTTAGGGGCATGCAATCCTTCAATGATGTATCCTTTACCTGTGAGGGCGATCAACACTTCAATCACCGTAACCACCGCAAGGATGATAATGGTCTTCAGCGCGATCTTTTTTGCTCCGGTATAATCGTGTGCCATTCCTATATTATTTTTTTGGTCAGTATTTTATATACGATGATGTGAAATTGTAGCTGTCTTACAGGAGATAGAAAACAAGAAATACAAAAACCCAAACCAAATCTACAAAGTGCCAGTAGAGTCCGATTTTTTCAACCATTTCATTCCCGTTGCGTCTGGCTACATAGATACCACTGAGGACATTGATCAGAATGATGAGCAGGAATACCACCCCTGAAAAGACGTGAAAACCGTGGAATCCTGTGATAAAAAAGAATAAGGCACCAAAAGCTTTGGGACCAAATGCTTCGGTTTTGGTGCGACCTGTAAGTTCTCCCTCAGATACTATATATTTCCTGTGTATATATCCTCTTTCATCAACGACTGCATCAGGATAGTCGCCGGGGGCTTGGTAAGCATGTCCTCCATGACCAGTATCCTCTGCATGTGCAGCTTCCTCACCATGGGCTGTCGCTTCAGCTCCATGAGTTAGCGTCGCCTCATGATCACCACCAAAAGTTGCTTTGTGGAGCAAGTAGGTGGTGCCCGCGGCGAAAACTTCTGCAGATTCTTTACCCTCTGCATCCAGATAGATTCCGGCTTCGGTGTGCGTACCAAACGGATTTGTAGTCACACTCATGTGTTCTTTACCTATCAGGGTGGTCCACTCCCATGCCTGACAGCCGAGGAATCCAAGTCCACCAATAATCGTCAATCCCATCCAGATAGCTACTCCTCTCCTGTTCTCCCGATGACCTTCCTGAACTGCTCTGATCATGGTAAATGAACTGAAGAGCAGGACGAACGTCATCAGGGTTACAAAGAGCAGGGGGTGATGTCCCTCGAGAAATGGAAAGGTACTGAATACATAATCCGGTACTGGCCAGCTGGGCATACTAAACCTAAGCGTTCCGTATGCGATCAGGAAACCTGCAAACGTAAATGCATCTGACACTAAAAAGTACCAGATCATCAGTTTGCCATATCCTACTTTAAACGGATATTCCGCGCCGTCCCAACTGGCATTAGCTGTACTGTCGTGGTCCGTGTGTTTATTGTCTAAGGTATCTGTAGCCATGTATCTAAAAGTAAATCATTGGATCAAAAGAAATAAAAAGAGATATAGCCAAAGGAAATCAACGAAATGCCAGTAATGCAGCACCAGTTGAAATCTCCTTCTTCTTTTTTCAGTAGGTTTATACTTCAATAAAAAAGCATGCAGCATGGCTACGGTGAGTGCGAACACTCCTCCAATCACATGCGCAGCGTGAATACCGGAGATCACGTAGAAGAATGAACCTCCCGGATTACCGTCAAGAACCACCCCGATAGAATACAAGATATTCCATCCCTGGTATTGCATCACAATAAACACAATACCCAGAATTACAGTCAATGGCAGTAATAGTTTATACATGGTTTCTTTTCCGTTTCGGAATGCCCAATAACTACCGTGCAATGTGACACTGCTGAGTAATATCACCACGGTACTGTAATAGAAGATATCCGGCATCCTGAACTCAAGCCAATTGCCGGCTGCCTGCCTGACGATGTAAGCACTGGTCAGTGAACCGAACATCATCACCATACTTCCCATTGCTGCCCACAATGCAAACAGAGGGGGATGAATTCCCTTCCTGGTTTTCTGTTCCATAGTGCCGCTGGCTATTCTTGTATTCAATTCAGTTTATATTTTATTGTATACCCCACCAAAGCACAAGCAGTGCCAATGGAAGAAATATGAAAGATGAAAACATCAGTGCTCTTGCACTGGCTTTGTCAAAACATCTATAAAACACCCATGCTCTCCAGATAAAATAGGAAGACACCAGCACAAGACCGATAGCTCCCCATACGGAAATCAATTGCATCAGAAATCCAGTAGCTATAACCGGTATCAAAAGGAAAGTATAAACAAGCGTCTGCGTTCCAAGTCGTCTGTCTATCTTTCCGTCATCTTCAGGCAGGAGTTTATATCCTGCGTGCTTATACTGATCATAAGATAAAAATCCAATGGACCAGAAATGTGGAAATTGCCAGATAAACTGGATGGCAAATAAGAACAAGGCTTCATCTGTAACCACCCCATCATGAGCAATCATACCGATCAACACCGGAAGGGCGCCTGGGATAGCACCAATAATTACTGAAACCGGACTATACCGTTTCAGAGGGGTATATAGGAAGGCGTAGGTGACCAGGGACAATGTACCGAGGAAGGACGTCAGCGGATTCAGTAAGGCAAGGAAGATAATTCCGAAGAGGCTAAAAATACCTGCTATGACAAGGGCCGAAGATGGGTTCCACCTTCGTGCGGCTAAAGGCCTGTTGGAGGTACGCTCCATCATGCGATCATAATCTGCTTCCAATATCTCATTGAGGATATTAGCTGCAAACGTGATCAAGAATCCCCCTGCCATCAGTATCAGAAAAGGCATAAGCCGTATCTCACTTCCTGCTGCTATACCGTAGGCAGCCAGTGATGAAAATACAACGAAAGTACTCAGCCGAAACTTGACCAGGAGCTCGAAATCCTGAATCCAGTCCCTGAGCGTGATCGATGCAGTCCTGATTTGTGCTTGTTCTTTAGCTTTCATCAATGATTTTCCGCTTCTGCCTTTTCTTTATCCGTAAGAGGTAAATGCTGTGGGATAAAATCCTTATCCGCACCTTCCTTGCTGTAATCATAAGCCCATCTGTGAACAGTTGGGAGGTTGCCCGGCCAGTTACCATGGCCTGCGTGGATCGGTGTTGTCCATTCAAGTGTATTAGCTCCCCATGGATTCTGGGTAGTCATTTTGCGTCCGTACCAGATACTGTAGAAGAAATTGAAAACAAACAGCAACTGGGCAGCAAACACAATGATGGCAGCAACAGTAATAAACTCGTTGAGTCCAGCAAAATGTCCGAAAGCATCAAACGTATCGAAACGGTAGTAGCGCCTTGGTACACCTGCCATTCCGATATAATGCATTGGCCAGAAGATAGCGTACGCCCCGACCATGGTTATCCAGAAGTGAATGCGGCCCATTGTTTCATTCATAAAGCGACCATACATTCTTGGGAACCAGTGATAGACGCCCGCAAACATCCCGAAGAAAGCTGCAATCCCCATCACAATGTGAAAGTGGGCGACGACAAAATATGTATCGTGCAGCTGGATATCGATTGCTGAGTTACCCAGGAAAATACCCGTTAATCCACCGGAAATAAACATGGATACAAACCCGATGGCATAAAGCATCCCGGAAGTAAACCTGATATTTCCCTTATATAATGTGGATATCCAGTTAAATACCTTCACGGCAGAAGGGACTGCGATGATCAGTGTAAAAATCACAAAGAAGTTAGAAATAAATGGATTCACACCGGACATAAACATGTGGTGAGCCCAAACGATAAAGGAAAGGAATCCGATAGCCAGGATAGAATACACCATCGCTTTATAACCGAAAATCGGTTTGCGGGCATTAACGGATAAAACCTCACTGGTCAAACCCATCGCCGGGAGGATAATAATGTATACTTCAGGGTGGCCCAAAAACCAGAACAAGTGCTGGTATAGGATCGGGCTACCACCTACATTTTCCAGTACGTGACCATTAACAAATATTTCACTCAGGTAAAAACTGGTCCCCATTCCCCTGTCAAACATGAGCAGAAAGAAACCTGATACCAACACCGGGAAAGAGAGAATACCGAGAATAGCTGTCACCAGAAGTGCCCATACAGTGAGGGGCATCCTCCATAAACTCATTCCTTTGGTTCTGAGGTTAAGAACGGTAGTCACATAATTGATACCCCCAAGTAAAACAGAAACCACAAAGAAGGTCAGACTCACCAACCACAAGGTCATCCCTGCACCAGATCCTGAACTGGCTTCGGGCAATGCACTCAACGGCGGATAAGCAGTCCATCCACCTGAAAACGGACCTGTACTCAGGAACAGAGAAATGAACATCACTACACTGGCCAGAAAAAAGAACCAGTATGAAAGCATATTCAAAAACGGCGAGGCCATGTCGCGCGCGCCAACCTGGTAAGGTATCAGCAGATTGGCAAAAGTTCCGCTCAATCCGGCTGTCAATACAAAGAATACGATAATCGTACCGTGCATAGTGACTAGTGCATAATAGAACTCGGGGTTCAATGCACCAACGCCAGCCTCATTAATCGTTATCCATTTACCTAACAATGGTTTCAACCAGGCTAAACTGTCATCCGGAAAACCAAGCTGGAGCCTAAAGATAATACTCATTGCTGCTCCGATGATCGCCCAGAAAATCCCTGTGATCAGAAACTGCCTTGCAATGATCTTATGATCCTGGCTGAAAATATAATGGGTGATAAAATTCGATTGGAATTTATCCCCGTGATGATGTTCGTGGAAATGATCATCATATCCTTGCTCACGGATCAAAACATCGGTTTCATGCTGCTGTGAAGATGACATAGTAGTCTATTATTTGTTGGATATAATTCTAAATTCAGTTCTTCTGTTTTTCTGGCGTCCAGTGTCAGTATCATTCGTATCGGCTGGTTTGGACGAGCCATAGCCAACTGAGTTTAATCTTCCTGCAGTAATACCCTGCACAGTCAGATAATCTTTAACTACATCAGCGCGCTTTTGTGACAGCGTCTTGTTGACCGCAGGATCTCCGGTATTGTCAGTGTGCCCACCCACTTCAATCCTGAGCGCCGGGTATTTTGTAAGAATAGCTGAAAGATCGTCCAGCTGATACTTGGATTCAGCGGTCAGGGTATTTCCTGCTGATTCAAACTGCACGTAATCAAGGCGAATCGTTTTAAGGACAGCTTCTTCCTCTGGTTTAAGCGGAATACCGGTGTTCACCAGTGCCTTTTCAACAGACATATTAAGGGCTTCCCGGTTTTGGGTAATTTCAAAATCCAGCAGTTTACCTTTATTCGGGTCACTGTCCTCTCCGCGTATACTTGATTGATAGTAGGATTGTTGTTTGGCTAACCATGCATCATACTCAGGTTGAGTCACGATCCGTACAATACGGCGCATACTATAATGGGATTTACCACACAGTTCAGCGCAGGCCAGTTCGTAGTTGAACTCTTCCCAAAGCATTTTACTTTCCGGATCGTTTGGATCCTTTGGTACATTGTATTCCGGGTAATTGCGAAGTTCATCGCGGTATTGCTCTGTAGTTTTCTCAGGCGTAAAAACGAAGTAGGTTGGAAGTCCTGGAACGGCATCCATCTTGACCCTGAAATGAGGGAGATAAAAATTATGTAAAACGTCTCTTGCGATAATCCGCACTCTTACCTTTTTGCCAACAGGGAGCCATAGTTCATCCGGATGAAAATCATCAAAGTTGTGAGGATCAGTCCAGTCTTGTCCTAAAGGATTGTCGGCAGTAATCTTCTTAAAATCGCGGGCACCGATGACTCCGTCTGCGCCGGGATATCTCAGATGCCAGGCAAACTGATAACCTGTGGCTTCAATTTCAATATGGTCATCTCCTGGCTTTACATCTGCCATGACTGTGTTCCAAGCTAGCAGTCCCTTGATGACTAAATAGGTCATGACGACAGCTGGTATGGCGGACCAAACAATTTCGAGTGTATTGTTGTGCGCCCAGTGGGTAGCCTTTGAGCCCTTTACTTTCTTGTATTTCCAGGCGAAATAAAAAAGTGCTATATGGGTGAGTACAAACACGATCCCGGTAAACAGGAGTGTGACATTAAATAAACTATCCAATGAGGCACCGTGAATAGAAGCTGATTTATGCGGTCCATACCCCATCATGTAGTTTTTCCACCAATAGGCTGAAAGGACGCAGAAAACCAGCAAGCCGATCATGAAGAGGAGCATGAATCTGGCCTGATTACGGTTCATGCGTTCTTCTACTTCCTCTTCTCCGCGTATGCGGGCATACATATCTGTCAGTTTGCTGATCTGTAAGATTACGATCACCAAAAGCAGTATACTTAATCCAATAATCAAAGCGGTCATTTGCTATCTAGCTTTAAATACTTCATTCAATAGTTTATCTCGTTCTCACCACTTATTACGTATGATGAGATACACTTTCCATCAGGTAAGGATCACGCCTTGGCAAGAGGCTTGCTTTCTCTAGTCGGTTGAATACGAAGAAGAAGAACAGACCAAGGAAGCCAATAAACGTTCCTATCTCAAGGAAGCCAGGCATGGAAAACCCTGGTGTAGGTCCACTTGCATTGTGACCTGCCGCGTCCCCTGCGCTTGCAGCCAGTTCATGCGCTGTGTGTATAATACCCGGTTTGAGCATGAGGAAGAAATCTAACCAATGGCTGAAAACGAGGACACACGAAATAAAAATGAGTGTTCCGTATTTTCGTTTTGTATCATTTCTGAGCAGCACCAAAAATGGCAGCACAAAATTGAGGCCTATATTCAGATAGAAAAGTACCGGATACTCATGCAGACGCGTATGATAATAGATGGTCTCTTCGGGTATATTTGCGTACCAGATCAACATGAACTGGGAGAACCACATGTACGTCCAGAAAATACTGAATGCAAACATGTATTTACCCAGGTCATGCAAATGCTCAATTGTCAATAAAGGAAAATATCCTTTAACCTTAAGGAAAATCAGGGTCAGAATCGTCAATGCAATCATGGTAACCATTAAACTGACTGAAGAGTACCAAGCGAAAAGTGTACTATACCAATGTGCATCTACTGACATCACCCATTGCCAGATCATTGCTGCGCTTGAAAAGCCGATAATAGGCAAGGCCGCAGCTCCCCAAATCCTAAGTTTACGTGCATGCGTAAATTCTGTATCACCATTCGTATCCTCATCAACAGACAAAGCCCGGATCCGGGTAGCCAGGAAAATCCATAAGCCAACAACGATCATACTTCCGAAGGTATACCATCCTTTGTTGAGGAATGAGCTCTTACCACTTAGGATGGTATCAGCTTCCACCGATTTGGTATCCGCCCAGTGATACAGATGATGCCAGCCCCCCCATATACCTAATGCGATAATCATGATGAGGACGAATCCTACAATCAGGAAAAGGGAATAGGCTTCCCACACCCTTTTGAAGATCGTATGCCATCCTGACCAGGCTGTAATCTTGGCTGCGATTAAAAACAAAGCCATGAGTGCCACCCCTGTAAAGAAAACAGAATTGTGAAGCACATTTGACCAGAACCGCGTATGGGAATGATCATCCCCCATATAGGTAATGACCAATGAAATGACGCCGATCAGCATCATCACGCCTAGCAGTGTCTTTTGTCTTGTTTCGAATATAAACTGATTCATATCTGTTGTAGTCGATTCGGTCACTTATTAATGTTGATTCGTATGCTGCGGTGCACCTTCCGCCGCATGCATTGATGCTGAGTCTTTAACCATTGGTGCAGCTTCTATTTTCTTCATTGAAGCTTCTACCGCAGCCCATGGCGCAGCTTCCTTATTGAATGTATTGGCCTTGGATGAATACTCCAGTTTCTTTGCTTGCGCCTGCAACGAGCGGATATAGTGGATTACTTCCCATCGCTCTTTGTAGCTGAGTTTATCCGCATAAGAACCCATCACATTTTTACCATACATAATACCATGATACAAACGGCCGGCATTTGAAGTGACAAATGTGTCGAGCATAAAGTTTGCCGGTGCGGCAGGATATACACCCGCCACAATTCCCTTGGCAGGATCTTCTTCCCGAACGAGGTATCCGAGGCCATCACCTTTGTCCCCATGGCATATACCGCAATAGATAACATACAACTCTTTACCGTGCGCAAGACTTGCATCTGTAATCGGAAAAGGGTTGGTGGTGATCTCTTTGGTTGCTTTAACTCTGTCCTCTTCGGTATCGCCATAATAATAAGGAACATGTCCATTCGGTGTCATAGCAATGGAGCCATCACCTACGCCATCGAAGGCGGACATAGCCTCCATTCTGGCGGCTTCATCCTGAGCGTTGGCTAAAGAAATCTGTCCCCGTGCTACAGAACCTGGAACAGAAGTTCTTGGCGAAGCGAACTTTTTATATTCAGCCTCAGTACCCCATCTATTGTAGTAATAGAAATCATAGAGATTAGCTTCATACCCGATCGTATGGGTCATATCAGGCATGAATTCATGCCCCGTGCGATCTCCTTTGGCAGGAGAGCATGCAATGACAAACGTCAGGCATGCAAGGATCGATAATTGTACCGTGTTTCTCATGATCAGATCGTCTTCGTTTCTACCAGACTGGCTCCGGTGTGTTGGAAAAAATGCCTGAGTTTGTCAACATGGCCATGCTCATGGCCATCTGTAGTAAAGGCAATACAGAATTTATCGTCTGTAATACTTGGATGAATCACCGGATTCTTCACACCAGGACCCATTCCATTAATGATGTAGAAAGTAGTCACCATTCCTATCGAAGCAAAAAGCACTGTTAGTTCAAATGTGATAGGAACAAAGGATAAAATCGGCCAATAAGGCTTGCCACCATAAATCTGCGGCCAATCCCTTGTAAATATCCAGGTCATGCCGAGAAATGCCGTCAGCGTACCGAGCATACCGTAGACAAATCCACCGATGTGCAGCCTTGATTCGGACAGGCCAAGTAATGGATCCAGGCCGTGTACCGCAAAGGGTGTGAATACATCCATGATCTGAAGATGATCCTCATTGGCTTTAATGACAGCTCTTTTGAGATCTTCCTCATCGTCATACAATCCGAATATTATATTTTTTTCACCGTGCTTCATGATCTAGTGGATCACTTTAATTTAAGGTTAAATTATAGTATTAATGATGATCTTGTCCGTGATGACTGCCATGACCTGCAGTTTTAAGTTCCATATTGCCACTTTCCACCTGTTGGAAAGTAGATTTTGCATTTGGTTTAGCATATTGATCTCCCGCTCCCTTGAGGATATGCTTGATTTCTGCAATAGCCACTACCGGAGCGATACGAACGAAAATCAAATAGAACGTGAAGAAGATACCTAAAGTCCCTACGTAAATACCTATCTCTACAATCGATGGCACATAGAAACTCCAGCTGGATGGCAGATAATCTCTCGCCAATGTAGTTGCGATAATCACGAAGCGCTCAAACCACATCCCGATATTGACGAAAATGGACATAAAAAAAGTCATGGTCACATTTCGTCTGATTTTTTTGGACCAGAACAACTGGGGGGATAACACATTACAAGCCATCATACCAAAATATGACCACCAGTAAGGTCCTAAAGCCCTGTTGAAAAATGCGAATTGCTCGTATACATAACCTGAATACCAGGCTATAAATAATTCAGTGAGATAGGCGACCCCTACGATTGTGCCTGTCACGAGTATGACCTTATTCATGGACTCGATATGCCCCAGCGTAATGTAGTCTTGCAGATTTAAGACTTTACGCGTGATGATCATCAATGTCTGCACCATGGCAAAACCGGAAAAAATAGCCCCGGCAACAAAGTATGGAGGGAAAATCGTGGTATGCCATCCAGGGATGATGGAGGTGGCAAAGTCAAAACTTACGATCGTGTGTACAGAAAGTACGAGTGGTGTTGCAAGTCCTGCAAGCACCAGGGACAAAGATTCGTGGCGTTGCCAGTGTTTTGCTGCACCTGTCCAGCCAAAAGCTAGGAAAGTGTACATTCTTTTCCGGAATCCTTTTGCCCTGTCTCTAACAGTTGCAAAGTCAGGAACAAGTCCGGTGTACCAGAATAAAAGCGATACCGTGAAATAGGTAGAGATGGCAAATAAGTCCCAGAGAAGCGGGGAATTAAAATTGGGCCATAACGGACCTCTTGTATTCGGATAAGGAAAAAAGTAAAATACTACCCAGATTCTTCCTACGTGTATCGCAGGAAACAATGCTGCACATATCACGGCAAAAATCGTCATAGCTTCTGCAGCCCTATTGACACCTGTCCTCCACTTCTGACGGAAAAGTAATAAGATCGCCGAAATCAACGTACCTGCGTGACCTATACCGATCCACCAGACAAAGTTGGTAATATCCCAACCCCACCCTATGGTTCTGTTTAGCCTCCAGGTACCAATGCCAACCCAGATGGTAATGATGATACATATAACCCCAAAGGTCAATGCACTCAAGGCCACTATAAACGCAAGTGTCCATGCTCTGCTGGGGGCCCGCTCCGTAGGCGAACAAAGATCTTCCGTAATCTGGTGGTAGGTCTTATGTCCTTTTACTAACGGTTCTCTGATCGGTGATGTAGGTCCTGAACCCATATGTTATTGTCTAATGATAATAGGTTTATCGTCTCTAAACTTCATTCCGGCTATTAGGCGTCTATGCCTTCAGCTTTATTGATGATTCTTGCCTGATAGTTTACTGCAGGTCGCGTGTTGATTTCTTCAAGTACAATGTAATTCAGCGGTGAAGCCAGTTTCTTGCTCAAATCACCTTCCTCATTGTTCATGTCACCAAATGTAATAGCTCCGGTTGGACAAGCTGTCTGACAAGCAGTTTTAACGTCTGCATCTCTGAGCAGTCTTGCTTCTGTCTTAGCTCTTAGCTTACCTTCCTGAATACGTTGTACGCAGAAACTACACTTTTCAATAACTCCTCGTGACCTGACTGTAACATCCGGGTTGAGAACCATTCTGGTCAGATTGTCTGCACCATACGGAATGGTATCATCCTCTGATTTCAAACCAAGGTCAGCCTCATTGATAGGCCACAAGTCAGCTGCATTATAGTCCAGCCAGTTGAATCGGCGCACTTTGTATGGGCAGTTATTCGCACAATATCTGGTACCTACGCAACGGTTATACGCCATCTGATTCAGGCCTTCTGAGCTATGGTTGGTAGCATTCACAGGGCACACGTTTTCACATGGAGCATTGTTACAATGCTGACACATCAGTGGTTGATAGACTGCACTCGGATTATCAACATCGCCATAGAAATAACGGTCAATCCTCAACCATGCCATTTCATGATGACGACTCATCTCCCGCTTTCCTACAACTGGTACGTTATTTTCAGCCATACACGCCACGGTGCAGGCGCCACAACCAATACATGCATTGAGATCAACGTGCATACCCCAGTGATGGCCTCTTGCATAGGTTTCATCATGCCCGGGATATATCTGCTTGGTATTTAATTGCTGATGATGGTGACGTTCATCCTGAAGGTCCTTTACAAACTCTTCAACATGATCAAGGTGACTCTTACGGATAATCGTCCTGTTGACCAGTGAACCCTGGAATCCTTGTCTGACTAACCCATAGGTCATGTATACCGTAGCCGCCTCATCAGCATTGATGACTTCTTTGGTCTTGCTGTCCTCACCGGTTACTCCCATCGTGTGGTGATACTGAACACAGGAGAAATAATCCTCTTCTCCCTTTTTACCTGTCACCGTGACACCGCTTGTGTAATATTGAACAAGTCCATCGGCATCGGTTTTCATCCAGGGGTTGACATTAACACCAACACCGACACCGGCACGACCTGTAATGGAGCGGCCATAGCCGACCGCCAATGCAAATGCATCGGGCGTCTGTCCAAATTGTTTGATGACAGGTACTCTAAGGGTCTGATCGCCTACGGTGACATCTGCGAGGTCTCCATCTTCGAGGTTTTCGTGCGCGATGAATTTTCTCGTGCCATCAAACTGAACAGGAAGCGCGAGGTAATTGCCCCATGCGCATCTTGTGACTGGATCAGGCATTTCCTGAAGCCATGGATTGTTTGCATTCTGGCCAGCGCCGATAGCGACCGTTTCCATGAATGTAATTTCAGCACTGGAACCAGGCTGTGTTAATTTTGCTACAACCGTGGCCAGGTTATCTTTATAAGTAGCTCCTGATGATGGTGGTGTATAACTATATACACCATCGTGAAGTAATTCATTCCATGAAGCAACTGATCCGGCAGAAGCTACCCACCTTGCTTTCAGGTATTCATAATATGGCTGATCACTAATGAAAAGCGGATTTTCGCCACCTATCCATTTGAGCAGGCTGGCCTCACGCTGCCTGGTATCGAAGAGAGGTGCTATCGTAGGTTGCACCATACTGATATGTCCACGAATGGCTTCAGCATCCCCCCATGATTCGAGGAAATGATTTGACGGGGCAATAGCACGGCACAATGAAGATGTTTCATCAATGTCCATCGAGGTACTGATCGTCAATCCAACCTTTGCTATGGCTTCACCAAAAGCGGCTCCGAAAGGAAGTTCATAAACCGGATTAGCGCCAAATACAATCAAAGCATCAATCTGGCTGCTGTTCATTGCATTCATCAGTGCATTGACTTTGCTTTCATCCCCTTGTCTTTGCAGTGAATAATTTTCAAGATCAACTGTTTTGCCATCGCTTCCTAGAAGGTGATTGATGGCACAGACGAGAGACTGGTCTGCTATATTATTTGATCCGCAAACGAGGAGACTTTCTCCAGGTGTTTTCAACAATTCATCTGCAGTCTTATCAATAGCTTCTATCAAAGGAGCACTCAATTCCGGTGCGTTCACAGCTGAGGCGCCTTTGGCTGCAGCAATCTTGTTATACAATCTGCCAAGGACAGCGCCAGATTCACTTGGCTTGATCCGTATGCGATTGTCTGCATTTGTGCCTGTCAGGGACATGTAGCTTTCGATCTGAATATGCCTGGACATTTTTGGCGCCTTCGGATCTGCTATCTTACGACCTGCAGCATACTTATGGGCAAACTGCACTGGCGAAATCCATGTGCCGAGGAAATCAGCCTGGATGGCGACGATCACTTTTGCCTTTTCGAAATGGTATCCTGGTACCATCGCAACACCGTACATCAATTCATTTGCACGCAAGATAGCAGCTGATGAAACTGGATCGTAAACAGTAACCGTAGTATTTGGATATTTCGTCTGGAAATCTTTGACGACTTGCTTTTCCGTAGGGCTTAGCATCGAATGCGACAGAATAGCAATACGGCTTTCAGGCTTCAGGGTACCGGAAACCAGATCATCAAGTTGTTTCCAGGTAGTAGTCTCGAAATGTCCCCCGTCATTTTTCATTTGAGGGCCCCTAAGGCGATAAGTATCATACAACCCGAGAACAGCAGCCTGTGCACGAGCAGAGGTCCCTCCCCCATTAATGGGAGATAACTGGTTGCCTTCTACCTTGATAGGCCTGCCTTCCCTTGTTTTAACCAAGACGCTGCAATAATCACCGCCCTGAACAAAAGATGTAGCATAGTAATTAGCGACACCAGGCACCATATCATCAGGCTTGGTGACATAAGGAATTGCCTTTTTGAGCGGTATTTCACAGCTGGCTGCTATGGTAGCAGCGCTGACGCTGAATCCAAGGTACTTGAGAAAATCACGACGGCCTGTGTTGGCTGAAGCAAAAGAAGCCCCTTGCGCAAGCATAGAAGCTACAGAAGCATCCGGCATCTCACGGGAGGCCTGATCAATAAATTTCTCATCGCGGCCTAAGTCCTCTGACCCAATCCAAATGTCACTGTATGATGTCTGATCTTTCATGATCTTAAATAAGTTCTAATGGTAGATGATTCCGTTTTGTTCGTCAATTGAAAATCAATAGTGGCACTTCTGGCATTCCAATCCGCCGATATCTTCCACGGTCACTTTGGTTTTTTGGCCCTTGGCGAGGGCGTCATGGTATTGCTTATAGGTATTGTAATATTCGTTGCTGGTAAATTTTACCTCTGTTTCACGATGGCAATTAATACACCAACCCATGGATAAAGGCGCATACTGGTAGAGCAAATCCATTTCCTGCACTTTACCATGGCACTGCTGGCAATCAATTTTACCGATGTTGACATGCTGTGAATGGTTGAAATACACGTGGTCAGGAAGCATATGTATCCTCGTCCATTCAATAGGTCCGGCAATGGACTCCTTCAATTCATTGGTCATGGAGGAAGAAATTTCTGTCCACTGCTCATCAACAGTACGTTCACCCTTTCGATCAAGAGCAGTCAGCGAATTGTCCTTGAGGTAATTGTCAGCAATCCACTTTGTATAGATCGCTTTGATTTCATCATTGCTCAGCTTGTCATAATTCTCAAGATACTTATCCGTAGAAGGATCATACCCTATAGAGGCAAAGATTTTCGTTAATTCCTGGGTACCATACAAAGTGCCCTTTTCAATTGCTTTATGGCAATTCATACACGTGTTAGCTGCTGGTATGGATGCGTGTTTGCTGCGACGGGCACTGTCATGGCAATACTGGCAATCGATACCCTGAATCCCGGCATGGGTGGCATGTGAAAATTTAATGGGTTGCTCTGGTGCATATCCTTGCTGGCGACCGAAGGCAATTCCATTGTTGACCGTTGTGTAGCCGCCTAATACAACAAGGGCAAAAATGAGAAATCCGATGACTCCTTTACTAGTCAGCGTCTGTAAAAGTGTTTTTTGAGGCGGCAGTGTGATTCCGTCTTCCTGCGCAACCAAATAGCGAAGATTACCTATGACCCTGGAAAGTACTGCAACGACAACCGCAAGAATGATGAACAGAAAATAGTAGATGTATTTACTTGGCTTGGCTGGCTCAACCGGAGCACCTCCAGGTTGGGCAGATGCTACAAGTCCGGCGGCAGGCTTTGTAAACTGAGCTTCAATATAGAGGAGTGTAGAAGCAATATCGTCATCTGTAAAAGATGGAAACGAGTTCATGACGGTTGGCTTGAACTGGTTCCACAACTCCGTTGCTTTAGGGTGGCCTGCGGCAATCATAACCTGTGAATTACGAATCCACTTGTACAGATCCTCCTTTGGATATGCTGCCCATCTTTGCTCAACACCTCCCAACGCAGGGCCGGTGAGGTTATCTTTCATATTCTTGTTATGGCAGGCAGCACATTGGTTCTGGAAAATTGTCTTTCCGGCTTCGGCTGTGGGCGCAGCAGATGAGCTCCCTACAAAAAGAATAGAGATAAGCGCTAACAGTATACAGTATTTCAATGAGTTATGATGCATAACAGTAGAAGTGGACTCTTATATAATAGCTGATATTGGCTGCAAAAATAGTTAGATACAAGATTTAACCTGACCGCATTATCCATATTTTGTTATTTAGACAACATCTAAACAATATGTGCCGAAAATCATACTGAAACCCGTGCTGAAATCGGCGGGTAAGGATGATAATCAACAAGACTAAAATCTTCGAAGCTAAATGAAAAAATATCTTTTATACTAGGGTTGATCATCAATGCGGGTAAGGATCCTGGCTGTCTGGTGAGCTGTTCATTTACCTGCTCCAAATGATCCAGGTATATATGGACATCACCAAAGGTGTGTACAAAGTCTCCGAGTTTCAGGTCACAGACCTGGGCTATCATCATCGTGAGTAATGCGTACGACGCAATATTAAACGGAACACCCAGAAATACATCAGCGGAACGCTGATAAAGCTGACAGCTCAATTTGCCATCAGCGACATAAAACTGAAAAAGGCAATGACACGGAGCCAGTGCCATCTTACTTATTTCAGCCACATTCCAGGCAGAAACAATGATCCTGCGGCTGTCGGGATTTGATTTAATGGTCTTAACGGCTTCACTGATCTGATCTATAGTCTGACCATCAGCTCCGGTCCAACTTCGCCACTGATGTCCATAGACAGGTCCAAGGTTGCCTTCAGCATCTGCCCATTCATTCCATATCCTCACCCCATTTTCCTGAAGGTAGGCAATATTGGTATCCCCTTTCAGGAACCAGAGGAGTTCATGGATGATAGATTTGACGTGGAGTTTTTTAGTGGTCATTAGGGGAAACCCTTCGGCAAGATCAAAACGCATCTGGTATCCAAAAGTGCTGATCGTACCCGTACCGGTGCGATCATTCTTTCGAATGCCCTGGTCTAGAATATGGCGGAGGAGATCCTGATAAACCTTCAAACTCGTCGAATTTGACGGCTAAGGTATAAAGATATATGAAAATAAATAATATTAGAAAAAGAGATGCTCTAATGGGCGGGCTCTAATCCATTTGACAAACTCACCAATTCTTGCAAAACATCTTAAATATCCTGAATAACAGTCTGTCTGTATGCGGCGCAACCAGATATTAAATTATTATTGAGTAAGTGTATCTGATAGAGCGTGATGCGCTTGAGCTCCCACCCTATCAGCATAGAGAAGTGCAAAGAGAAAGGACAATAAAAGGAAATACCCTCTGAACTTATGACAATCGATCATACCAGAAAGCTAAGCAACTTCCTGCAGTCAATAAGCATTTAAGGACCATCGGCATCCATTAAGAAGATCATTTACCTTTTCCCGCCGAAAATAATATTGGCCAGCGCCAGAATGATAATAGCCCCTACTGCTCCTGTCAGAATGATGCCTAATGTCCCTCCACCAAAACTGAAGTTTAAAAGACCTAGAAACCAATAGCCAACAAAACTACCCAGAATGCCGATAACTATATTACCAATCAATCCAAATCCGCTTCCGCGAAAGATGAGGCTTCCAAGCCAACCAGCTATAGCTCCAATAATAAGGGTTACAAGTATACTCATTGTTTGATATTTGGTTTAATTATTTTCAAAATACTAATCTATCTCCATATAGTAAAAGACAGTTTTCTTGCCATCTGTAAAAAGGCTGGAACAACCTTGCCAAAATCGACTATCTAGAGAATAAACTATTATACGAAGTAACTCAATAAAAAAACGTCTTGAGGAGGAATCTGATTAATTCCGGGGTTGTGTTTCTGTTTTTCCCATTTCCATTACCACACCGGCTAAACCAATCTGAACTGCAAGTGCACCTGAGCTACGTGTATCAGGTGGCGGAACTGCACCTCTAATTCCTTCAAGAACAAAAACGTATACGGTCGATAAAACAACACCTGCCAGATACAGCGCCATAAGAATTACTAAAAAGGTGAGCCCGCTGAATAATAAACTATTCCCAATTCTAAGCCATGGTATCTTCCAGGAAGTAGAGGATACAATCCAGTTTTTATGATTTAAGAAACCGGACTCCGGGTTTGCTCGCCAATTCGCAGATGCCCTGATATAGAGGCAGGCATAAGCAAAACTAAAAACTGCTGTTTGTAATGCTTCTGACTTCGTTCTGCTATAACCATCTAATCCATCGAGGTACAATCCATAATAGACAAAATGAACAAGAAAAAAAGCCACTAAAGTCGTGACAAAACCCCATGCGATAGCAGGCCAAAGGTTGGATTTAGGAGACAACATAGTTCTTGCAATTATTAGGGTGAAATGAAATTATCAGGCAGCAGAAATGAAGTTAGATATTTAAACTCTTTTAAAAATTAGATTTGGTAGGCTCTCACAAGTATACCCCAAATCTAAACAAACTTTCGAAAATAACCTTCAGGGAAAGTCACAAATACAATTTTCCAAGTTTGCAGTACAATCAAGTAGCTTGAGGGTGGAAGCTAGAGCCGCATTATAAATTGGAAACAGGTCTGCACAGGTGAAGTAATTGGCCTAAAAAATCCTTAATTTCAACGTTTTAGCCATGAGACCCTGTCATCTGGAAGATAAACTGTTCCTAAAAATACCAATATGACCGATTCAGCAGGAACCAGGAAACTAGCCGCCGTCATGTTTGCCGACATAGAGGGCTATACCGCGTTATTTCAACGGAATGAACCTGCTGCTATCAAACAGGTCAATGATCATCGAAAAGACCTGGAAATAGCTACTGGAAAATACAATGGTCAGATCATACAGTTTTATGGTGATGGCAGTGCTACCGTTTTTAATAGTGTCATCGATGCTGTAAAATGTGCCATTGACCTACAACAGTCATCTGCTGTTGACAGAATTCCCATTAGAGTTGGAATACATATGGGAGATCTCATTTTCAAGGACAATGATATATTCGGAGATGTCGTCAACGTAGCAGCACGCATTCAATCTTCGGGCGTCCCCGGCTCCATTCTCATATCCAAAAAAGTAGCGGATGAACTGGACAATCATCCTGATGTGCATTTCAAAAGGTTAGGACTTTATTCCCTTAAAAATGTAAAAGAGCGTGTCGAACTTTTTGCTATTAATGAGCCCGGGTTAGTCATTCCCCCACTCGCTCAAGATCAACATATACACCTTCCCAGGACAACACCCTATTTATTGATCATATTGGGGATTATGGCGATGGCGGTGTTTTTTTTGATTAAACAAAAAAATAAAAAGGATTCATTTTTACTGGGGGAGGGGCCGATATATATTGCTCCGCTTAAAAACCTGACAAACCGCAATGACCTCGCTACGC
Organism: Saprospiraceae bacterium; assembly: GCA_034439675.1. Lineage (GTDB taxonomy): Bacteria > Bacteroidota > Bacteroidia > Chitinophagales > Saprospiraceae > Opimibacter. Next base: position 36,304 of record JAWXAW010000161.1, read on the forward strand.
TGGGTGAGGAAATGTCTACCACGATATCGTATGCATTAGGTAAGACCATTACCCCGGACAATATCATACGATTTGAATCCGCTATGCTCTATTTTAAGGGAGATTTGAGTTCGGTCACAGAAGATCCTTCGCTCGCAGCAAAAATGGGCGCCAAAATAGTGGTAGAAGGTATTTACGATCTCACCGGCATCCATAAGGACTCTCTGTTGATCAGAGCCAGAATTGCCAATCTACAGAACAAAGAAATCATCCATACATTTCCAGATGTCTTGTGTTCCATAGAAAATGAATCTGAATGTACCTCGTTGTTAAGAAGCTATATACTTGGGTATTGGGGGAGTAAAAACCATCAGGTATTCAGTTTTACGAATGATAAAGCATGGAAGGCTTATTATCAGGCACGAAAAATATGGGCCGACCCTGACCACGCAGAGGAAGCAAAGACCTATCTGCTCAAGGCGATTGAATACGATACAACGTTTCTTGATGCCTATTTTCTACTGATTGCTGAATTTAACAATAGTGCCCAATATAGCAATGAAGCTGATACCATTGCGTTGATCAAAAGACGGTTTACGGACATGGATATCCGGCAGGAAAATTATCTGCGTTATTATGAGGAGAATCTCCTCGGGAAACGTGCTGAGGCCTTTAAGTATTTTATTAAGGAATACACGATTGAACCTCGTGATCTTTTTATTAATACTACAGGTATGGTCCTGGCAGTTGAGCACCTTAACGATCCTGCAACTGCGCTGAAATTTTATGGGGAAATCGGTTTAGATACACTGGATCTCAATGCATGCGTTTATTGCCGAACCAGGGTTAGTCTTGCGATGCAATCCTACCTTGATCTTGATGACCTTGACAATGCCGGTAAACTAGCCACGCGATTGAAACCATATGCCGAGCGTCCATCCCAAACCTCCAGGTTGATAAATTATTATATCCGAACAGGAGATACTGTCGCCATTAATGATCTTATCGTCAAATCCCCGAAAAAAAGCACGATCCCGGATATTCGTCAATTTTACATGCGTCTGGCCGCTCAATATGCCTTGTTAAACAACAATAAAGCTTTGAGTCAATATTATGCCGACAAAGCAATTAACCTTTATGGAAATGCTTTAAACTGGAAGGTAGGCCGGTGTTACCAATTTAAAGGCAATCTGGCTGCTGCAGAAAAGATTTATCGGGAAGAAGTAAAAAAATATCCGGAAGATCCCTGGTTAAAAGGAGAGTTAGGGGTCATCTATGCCATGCAACAAAAAATCGATGCTGCCAATGCTATGATTGCAGAACTTGATAAATTAGAAAATGAATATGACTTTGGAATTACCCCCTATCATCAGGGCAAGATCAAAGCTAACCTCGGCGAAAAAACGGCAGCCATAAAGTACTTATCCATAGCCCTTGATGATGGTATTAAATTTCAAACCGGAACAACCTTCCAATACGATCCGGATCTGATTGTCCTCAAAGATGATCCTGACTATATTAAATTAGTCACGCGAAACAGACAACTCTAATTTTCCTGATTTTTATTTTTCAGCATGTAGGTTTGTGCAACAATTCATCCAATAAGATATTTATACTTGGACATTCTAAACTAACATCAATCTTTTGGCCTATCATTCATTAAGACAAGCAATAGGAGACCTGCCGGGAGACCAGCTTCTGCGCATCCAAACTGAAGTTGATCCAAACCTTGAAATTGGCGAGATTCACCGCCGGGTATTTGATGCGGGAGGCCCTGCACTCCTGTTTGAGAAAGTCAAAGGAAGTCCCTTTGCCGCCCTTTCCAACCTTTATGGCACAAAAGACCGGACTGCATTTTTATTCCGTCATCAATTAGAAAAAGTGCAGCGCCTCATTGAGCTCAAAGCTGATCCGTCAGATTTGCTGCGCCACCCTGGAAAGTATTTGTTCACTCCTTTTACTGCTTTGCACGGGTTGCCGAAAAAAGCATGGTGGAACAAACCTATTTTACAGGGTACCACAACCCTTGACCAACTCCCCCAAATCATTAGCTGGCCCAACGATGGAGGTGCATTTATCACACTCCCTCAGGTCATGAGCTTGCCACCGGGAGATAAAAGCATCATGAATTCGAATATAGGTATGTATCGCATTCAGATCAGCGGGAATGAATATGTCCGGAATCTTGAGGCTGGCATGCACTATCAACTGCACCGTGGTATAGGGGTGCATCATACCCTGTACAATCAGAGCCGTGATGAATTTAAAGTCACCATTTTTGTAGGTGGTCCCCCTTCACATGCGTTTGCAGCCATCATGCCCTTACCAGAAGGATTGAGTGAAATGACCTTTGCAGGTTTACTGGCAGGTAGAAGGTTTAGATATTTTTGGCATGATGGATATGTCCTTTCTGCTGATGCAGATTTTTGTATCACAGGTACAGTACGCAAGTCAGGCATGAAACCTGAAGGCCCTTTCGGTGACCATCTTGGCTATTACAGTCTGCAGCATGATTTTCCTGTGCTCGAAATCAAGCATGTATATCACCGGAAAAATCCAATTTGGCACTTCACGGTTGTCGGTAGGCCCCCACAGGAAGACAGTTTGTTTGGCTGGCTGATTCACCAACTGGTCGAACCATTGGCTCCGAAAGAATTCCCTGGCCTGAAGGAAGTACATGCCATTGATGCGGCTGGTGTCCATCCCCTATTGCTTGCGATAGGCCACGAACGCTATATGCCCTTCCGGGCGCCTGTACCTGAGGAATTGTTAACCATAGCAAATCACCTCCTCGGAAAAGGACAGACGACCCTCGCCAAATACCTGATCATTAGTTGTCATGAAGATGATCCACAACTTTCCACACATAACATACCTGGATTCTTCCAGCATATACTGAGCAGAATTAACCTGAGTCGCGATTTACATTTTCAGACGAGAACAACAATAGATACCCTTGATTATAGTGGTGATGGCTGGAATGCAGGTTCCAAACTTGTCATTGCCGCTCGGGGTCCGGTCATTAGAAGTCTGGGAATTGAATTGCCTCAAAATATTGCACTGCCTTCTTCATGCAATAGAATTGATCTGATCATGCCAGGTATCATTGCGGTTTCATTCCGTCATTTTTCTGACTACACAACCGCCAAAAGTGAACTTGCCGATCTAATTCAATCTCTTTCAATCCAAGACCTTGAACCATGGCCACTGTGGATTCTGACTGAGGATAGTCAGTGGATGAGCCGCGAACTAAATAATTTTCTCTGGGCCACCTTCACCCGTTCACAGCCAGCGAAAGATGTGTATGGTGCAGGTGAGACTTTCATTGACAAGCATTGGTCTTGTAAGGCTCCGATGATCATTGATGCACGAATCAAGCCTCACCATGCGCCTGTGCTGGAGACGGATCCGGAAGTATGCAAAAAAGTAGATCAGATGTTTGCCAGGGGAGGTATCCTACATGGTAAAATCAATGGTCTGTGAGAGTTGTGAGACGTTGAGAAACGATTATAAAAAGTAGAGACACAATAAATTGCGTCTTTACTTTTTATAATCGCTTTGTCTCAGCCTTCGCATTCGCCTTCATCATAAATACTACCTTCGCTTCCATGGATCATCTACCTCAGGAATTTGTTAAGCGAATGCAGGTTCAACTCGGAAATGAGGCTGAGGAATTTCTAAACGCACTGGATCGCCCTTCTCCAACGAGCATAAGATTGCATCATCTCAAAGGACGATCGTCTTTTGAGCTGCACGAGAAAGTCAGATGGTGTGATACAGGATATTATCTGGAGACACGGCCATTGTTCTACCTTGACCCACATTGGCATGCAGGGGCATACTACGTTCAGGAGGCATCATCGATGATCCTGGATGAGGTAGTTAAACAATTAATGCTCGATCATCAACCACGTATTTGGCTTGACGTCTGTGCCTCTCCAGGCGGAAAGACCGGCATCCTTGCCAAACATCTTGGGCCTGGTGATGTGTTGGTTGCAAATGAGGTCGTTGGTCAGCGGAGATCAATACTGCGTGAAAATCTTACCAGGGCTGGTTTTCTTAATACGTTCATTTCGGGGGAACCTGCTACTTCTTTTACTGAACCCTTTGCCGATATCCTGCTGATCGATGCGCCATGTGCCGGAGAAGGCATGATGCGCAAAGAATCCGAAGCCATCAGGCAGTGGACACCCTCGCTGGTGCAATCGTGCAGCCTGATGCAAAAGCAAATCGTATCAAATGCAGTTAAGGCGCTTAAGCTTGATGGCTTTATGATCTACAGCACGTGCTCCTATAGCATGGAAGAAAACTTGCAAAACGTTGTCCATTTTAGCGAAAAACACCAGCTCCAATCCGTGCCCCTTTCATTTCCAGGTGAGTGGGGTATCAGCACTATACAACAAAGCGATCATATAGGTTATCAACTCTATCCGCACAAGGTAAAAGGCGAAGGATTATTTTTTGCCGTTTTAAAAAACACTTCCGCTGAAGAACCGAAATACAGAAAATCCAGAAAGCCATTTAACGTATTTGAACCTGTTCCTGGGTGGCTAACTTCGCATCTATCTGGTGCTGACCAGTACTTGGTAAGAAAAAACAATCCTCAACTTCAATTAATTACAGTCCAGGCTGAGTCAAAGGCCAATGAATTGCTTATGTATTTAACGAGGGCTGATGCATTGGGTGAAGCTGGCGAATTGAAAGGCAAGGATTTTGTACCCTCCCAATTTATGCCCATGGCCGGGATACAGCACTTGGATTATGAAATCGTAGAGGTGGATCTTTCTATCGCTCTTGATTTTCTCGAACGGAGTACCCATACGCTCCCACCAGGGAAAAAACCGGGATGGTATGTGATCAGTTATGACGGCACTTTGCTAGGTTGGGCCAAGTACACAGTCCAGGGCTGGAAGAACCATTTTCCTATGAACTGGCGATTGCGAGACAGAAGAAAAAAGCAATAAGGAATACCGTGTGCGGAAGTAACTAAGTACTAGGACATGTAATATAATTTTTCGCACAGCGAAATACTATTCTTTTTTCCCTCTTCAGTTTCTATTTTTTTTGCGCAGAGCCGCAGTTTGATTTCACTATACCCTTCCATTGTCAATGGTAAGTTCAGGGCCCCTCCACTACCTCCCCTTCGCTGCGCGAAGGTGGTGGAGGAAGGAAAGGTACTCAACCTCTTTCCTTCGACAAGCTCAGGGACCCGGTTTAATTTACGTTTCAGCCTCTTTCGCCTCTTCAGCCTCTTCAGCCTCTTTCGCCTCTTTCGCCTCTTTCGCCTCTTCACTCTTCAGCCTCTTCAGCCTTTTGATCATCTTGAATCGTTTTTTTACCTTGTCAAAGAATCCATGAAGCAAAACATCTATCATCTGATCATAGGCGGAAATCTTGGTGACAGGGTTGGTCAACTCACTCTGGCGAAAAAATTTATTGCAGAGGAAGTAGGTTCCATCAAAAAAGAGAGTGGAATTTACGAAACTCAGCCCTGGGGCTTTGATGACCAGCCTTGGTTCCTCAACCAGGTACTTGAGGTTTCCTCAAAAAATCCCCCAAATGTGGTGCTGGACCAGATTAAAAATATAGAGATCAAAGCGGGGCGTACCCCTTCGGAAAAATGGCATGCTCGCCATATCGACATCGATATTCTCTTTTATGGAGAGCTGGTCTTAAAGGAAAATGAACTTGAGATCCCTCACCCACTACTTCACACACGCAACTTTGTATTGGTGCCCTTAATGGATCTGGCACCTGAATTTTTACACCCCACATTGGGCAAAACGATCGAGGAGCTCTATTTAGATTGCCGGGATAAAGGAGAAGTCTATATATTCAACCCGGATGAACAAGATAACTCCCTATAAGTACATCTCTATTGAAGGCAATATCGGATCGGGCAAAACAAGCCTATGCGAGCTTATTGCCAAAAAGTATCCTGTCCAGCTTGTGCTGGAGGAGTTTGACGACAATCCATTTCTTCCTTTTTTTTATCAAAATCCGGAGCGTTTTGCTTTTACGGTTGAATTGTTTTTTATGGCTGAGCGCCACAAACAATTATCCCAGATCACCCTGCAGAAGGACTTGTTTATTGATTTCACCCTGGCAGATTACTCCTTTTGGAAGACCTTGATTTTTGCCCGTAAAAACCTGGATGAAAAGGAATACAAACTCTTCCAACGACTCTTTAACATTCTCAACTCCGCATCACCCAATCCCGATCTGCTCATTTATCTCCATCGTACACCAGAAAAATTATTGCACAATATCAATCTGCGGGACAGAGGATATGAGGGTAACATCACTACTGCTTACCTGAAAAATATCCAGGACTCTTATTTTGAATTCTTCTACAGCCAGACGACCTACCCTATCGTGATCGTCGATGTGGAGGATATTGATTTCGTATACAACCCAATCCATCTGGAAGAGATAAAAAATATCATCTTTAAGGAGTACAGGCCGGGTCTCCACAGAATCAGCCTAAGACTCTAAATCAGCATTCCTTTGCTTTCGTCTGAGTCAAGGGGGGAAATGAAGTGGTAACTTCTCACCATAAAAGAAGTCAAGATGTAATTTCTTTCAAACTTCCTCAACATAATGGATTGCTTTTTCGTTAAGAAAATACATTTAGCTAGGAAATATCCATGATAAAAAGTCTTCGAATATTTTTACAAATGGCGATGCTTGTATGGACAGGCAGTGCGGCGCAAGCCCAATCAGGACCGATCATTGACAATTTCCATGTATCGAAAAGCGGACAGGGGGTGCTCATCAGCTGGAGGATGCTTGCAGGAAATACATGCAATGGCATAACGATCTTCAGAGCTACTGACACAATGCTTTTTAACCAGATAGGATTGATACCAGGAATATGTGGAAGTACTACAGAATCTATACGCTACAATCATGTTGATATGTCTCCTGTCATCAATAGCACCAATTTCTACCGTATTGAATTTGGAGGGGTAGGTATTTCAGAAATTTTATCCATTGATATCATTGATCTGGGAACAGTGGGTACCCAGGTCTGGCCAAACCCGGTAAAAGATGGAGCAACGATATTCTTTAAAAATGATGAAGGCTTTGAATACGAAATGAAAATGTATTCCATCAATGGTATTGAAGTGTATCAGGCTAAAACGAATCAGGATTTCTTTCTATTTATTTCATCCACATTGCCTGGTGGTGTATACACGTACACGATATCCGTTCCTGGTAAGACGCCCTCAATTACTGGGAAGCTCGTTGTTCAACCTTAGTTGTAAGACAGTAAGAGAGTGAGAGAGTAAGATAGTGAGAGCGTGAGAGCGTGAGAGAGTGAGAGAGTAAGAGAGTGAGAGCGTGAGAGAGTAAGAGAGTGAGAGAGTAAGAGAGTGAGAGAGTAAGAGAGTGAGAGAGTGAGAGCGTGAGAGAGTGAGAGAGTAAGAGAGTGAGAGAGTAAGAGAGTAAGAGAGTGAGAGAGTAAGAGAGTGAGAGAGTAAGAGAGTGAGAGAGTAAGAGAGTGAGAGAGTAAGAGAGTGAGAGAGTAAGAGAGTGAGA
>JAWXAW010000162.1:0-3739 GCA_034439675.1 Saprospiraceae bacterium
CGTTGACGTAAGGAGGACTTCTTTTCATTTCTTTTGTTCATAAGTTGACTATTTATATGGTTATTTTTGGTCAACCTATTTCAGTCACGGACACGCGAGAGTGTTTTTAGGGTATGTTTGGAATTATTAATATCGAATATCCAATCAAGGTCAGTTTGAATAATCTGTTTCAATAGGCACCCCTATTTAGGGGGCAAAGGGGGTCGGAAGTATGCAGTTGACAGTCGACTGTTGACTCTGCTACCCACAGCCTCCTTTCAATTGGTCCATATTGAAATCGACAGGGATCGGAATGGTCTTCATAAAATCAGTCCATTTTTTTTCTAATTGCTGAACCGGGAAGCCGTAGATCGATTCGAAAGCTTTGAATCCGGCAGGCCGGAGGAGTTTCATTTTTTCGACACTGTATTTTTCTTAGAGATACTTGAAGAGACCGGCACTTTGCAGATAGGTGATGACATCATTTTCAATCGCCTTAGTGTCAAAGCCATGGATCAATGCCTGAAGAGGCAGTGCTGTTTGGGATGAGACCAGGTAGGAATTGATGACATAGATGGGATTGTCATACCAGCAATGGTTGTCGGCATAGACTGCGCTGCCTTCGATGAGGAGCCGGGAATAGGAAGGTCCCCATACATTGAGGGAGATGATGTGAAAAATCTCATGCCTGAACTGCGGCCTTCGACGGCTGTCGTAAGGAAACAATCCTGATCGAACTCAGCATAATCCAATCCGCCCTGAGCCCTGACTCCAGTTATAGCTTTCATCTCCTCTGCCGAATCAAAGAGAAATATACTGATACTCCGGTAGTAGCCCTTTATATTCAGAATGGAGAGGGCCCTGTGATAAGACAGTGTGATTTCGTTTTTGATATCCTCCAGGTGGGTGGCAGCGTAGGAATCGCTAGAAAAATAAATCAGGAACAGGTCATGGGAGACGGAGATAAATGGAAAAGTATCCAGATCCATGAGGTCGGTGATAAATGAGGATGAAGGCGGGTAGAAGATGACCTCGTTGCTGTCGGCTGTGAAGGTGGTTCGCTGCTGTGTCACTTGCTGTTGATGCTCGAAGGTGGATTGGTTTTTTGGACCCGGGCTACGATATCAGCCCATCGCTTATCCTTACGGACAAAATCAAAGTCGGGATCTGACATCAGGTGGTCTGCATCTCTAAAGGCAGGCTCACTGGCCAAACGATCCAGACTGTTGAAGGCATTTTTTGCATCCCTTGCCAGTGAATAGCAATGCGTCATTATAGAACATATCGGCACGGGGTACGTCAATTCCTTTTTCGATTTCGGCAATAGCCGCCTGGTAATACGTGACTGCAGCTTTCTTGTATTCCTTTTAGGCGTAGAGGGAGTCGGCGGTTTGGTGCAGGGCATAGAAGTCATAATATTTGGGAAAGCCGGACTGCGAGCATGCTGATGATGCGAGGCAGAGAAAAAAAACAAATACGATTAAATTTCTAACCATAATTGAAATGGGTTTCAAAAAGGATGCGATGAATAGGGATAAGGCAGGCCGAAAGTAAGATGAACATCACGCATATACCCGTTCTGGTTTGTCGATTATGGCATTTTTAAGCTTATTTAACTTAGGGGTTGTTGAATCATGCCACCGGAAGTCCTTCAAAAATCTTTTTTCTTCTGCCCGATTTCCTTGTCATCTAAGTGGATGACGATGGTGGGGTTGCTGATGCTTTCGATTAGAAAGAGATAATAAAATCTCACTCACACTGACAACCACCCGCACTCTGGATTCCTCGTTAGTCACGGGAGTTATCGGGAAATGGTGGGTCCGTCGACACGAATATCGGTTGGTGCTCTATTATGCAAAAGCCGGTGCAGAACTGCGATTCATTTTGTCTGCTCCGGATTCCCTCATATATCCGACATCTCGCCGCTCTTCCTATATTTACCTCCCTATGCGCTTTCTATTCTTCCTATTCTTACTTGTGTCTTTCGAATCCGGAGCCCAGGTTTCAACCGACTCTGCCGCCTTTTTTATAAAAGACATCTACCGCCAGACCCTTTCTGAAGAAAAAGCCTACTCTTGGCTCACCACGCTCACCAAAGACATAGGGCATCGACTCAGCGGTTCGGAAAATTCACTCAAAGCTATCGAATGGGCAAAGAAGACAATGGATACCCTAAGCTTTGACAACGTATGGTTACAACCCGTCATGGTGCCACACTGGGAGCGCGGTGTCAGCGAACAGGTTGTGATGGTTTCCAAGGCAATTGGCGCACATTCGCTGAATGCACTGGCTCTTGGTAATTCACCCGGCACCGGGCCGAAAGGCATACGCGCAGAAGTGGTAGAGGTAAAATCACTCGATGAGCTACGAGGCCTGCCCGACTTTATGGTGGAAGGAAAAATTGTTTTTTTCAACCGACCGATGGACCTCGGACTGACCAGCACATTCTCCGCTTACGGTGGAGCTGCGGACCAACGCACCAGTGGCCCAGTAGCTGCAGCAGAGAAAGGCGCAATCGGTTGTGCGATCCGTTCACTCTCTACTCGACAAGATGATTCTCCTCATACAGGGATGACACAGCTTTCAGATCAGATAGACAACATCCCATCCATAGCCCTGAGCACCAATGATGCTAACTTCCTAAGTGATGCATTAAAGAAAGGTCCTGTCGAACTGGTTATATACACACATTGCAAGATGTATGAAGATGCTCTTTCTTACAATGTCATCGGTGAGATCAAAGGCTCCACGCATCCCGAAGAGATCATCCTCGTTGGGGGTCATTTTGACTCCTGGGATATTGGCGAAGGCGCCCATGACGACGGCAGCGGATGTATGCATGCTATGGAAGTTCTTTACCGTCTGAAGAAAATGGGCTACAAACCAATCCGTACACTTCGCTGTGTACTCTTCATGAATGAAGAAAACGGCCTCAAAGGAGGACGAGCATACGCCGATTCATCCTTTGCCAATAACGAGTATCACCTTGCTGCTATAGAATCCGATGCAGGGGGCTTTACGCCTCAGTCCTTTGGCATCTCTGCAGGAGCCAACACCTCTCTGGATACAGCCATGTCTCATATGGCCGGATTCATGGAACTGCTCGAACCTTACGATATCGAGTTGAAAGCTGGAGGCGGTGGAGCTGACATCGGTCCCCTGAAACCAAAAGCAGGTGTACTCATGGGACTGCGACCTGATAGCTCGAGGTATTTTGATTTTCATCATTCGGATCTTGATGTGCTGGAGAATGTTCACCCGCGAGAGCTTGCTGCAGGAGCGGCTGCGCTGACATCGCTGGTGTTTTTGATTGATCAGTATGGTATAGGGAAATGATAATTGATAATTGACAATTGAAGATTAAGGAAATAGGAAATAGGAGATAGGAAATAGGAAATAGAAGATAGGAATCAGGAGATAGGAGATAGGAGTTTGAATATAGTGTTGAATGACCAAACGTCTATAGTCGAATTATTTTGTAAGAGAAATCATGCATCCCCGGCGTTTGCATGCGGAAGGAAGTGCGAAAGGCAATGCAGGGGGCGGGGGCAAAAGGCTGTGGAGAATTGAAAATGAGGAGTTAGGAGATAGGAGGCAGGAAATAGGAGTTAGGAGATAGGACATAGGAGATAGGAGTTTGAATATAGTGTTGAATGACCAAACGTCTATAATCGAATTAGTTTGTAAGAGAAATCATGCATCCCCGGCGTTTGCATGCGGAAGGAAGTGCGAAAGGGCAATGCAGGGGGCGGGGGCAAAA
>JAWXAW010000163.1:0-3783 GCA_034439675.1 Saprospiraceae bacterium
ATAACTGATAACTCATAGCTGATAGCTCAATTTTATTAGCGCAAATTAGTAAAAATTAGCGGCTGAAATTAAGAACACAGAGCAACTTGTCCCTGACAGACAATGATTACTTTTGAAGGAAATATCAGAGGCATGAATTTTCCAAAATCAATATCAGTCGAAGAAATCGGAGGATGGATCGGGGCCAGGGTTTCAGGTAATAAAACACTGCAAATCAGCGGGATCAATGAAATACACAAAGTCCGGGAAGGTGATATCACCTTTGTCGACCATCCTAAATATTACAAGACTTCACTCCACTCCGCTGCAAGTGCCATTATCGTCCCGGCAGAAATGGAATGTCCTGAGGGTAAGGCTTTACTGATAGTTGAAAAACCATTTTTGGCATATGAAGAGATCGTAAAACGATTCAGGGTATTCACTCCGATACAATACGTTTCAAAAGAAGAGCAGGATATTGATCCCACGGCGGTGATTGAGGATGGAGCTATCATCGGACCACATGTGCGCATCGGCAAGGATTGTCATATTCAATCCGGCACGATCATCAGGCCTTACACAACTATTGGAGACAGAGTCGTCATTCATTCCGGGGCCATCATCGGAACGCAGGCTTTTTATTTTAAAAAATGGCCTGAAGGATACCAGCCGTGGACCGGATGCGGAAGAGTGATTATCGAAGATGATGTATGGATAGGTAGCGGCACTACCATCGCCCAAGGTGTGAGTGGTGATACCATCATCGGCACTGGCACCAAGATCGACTGCCAGGTGATGATCGGACACGGCGTCGTCATCGGAAAAAATTGTTTGATTGCAGCTCAGGTCGGAATTGCAGGGAAAACAATTGTTGGCGACTGGTGTGTCATCTACGGCCAGGCAGGGCTGACACAAAATCTTCATATTGGTGATAAGACTACAATCCTTGCACAAAGTGGTGTAATGAAAGATCTTGAGGCCGGCAAAACCTATTTTGGTTCTCCTGCAGAAGAAGCAAGAATAAAGTTTAAAGAACTGGTAGCGTTAAGAAATCTTTCCAAGCACGAATAAACTCTAAGCCGTATGCTAAAAATAGCAGTATCTATTCTGATTTTCATGGTGTGTTATATCACCACATATGGCCAACGAGATGAACATAAGGTGATCACCACCGATTCGCTCCGTTTCTCCGGTGAACTGCGGTCAAGGAAAATCCCCATTGCTATAGGCGATTTTTTTGAAATTCCAGCCAACTGCCTTAAAGATCCAACTACATTTATCCGTTCCTACCGTTTTATTTTTCCAGATGCTTCTCTGGGAAGGATCGATACCTGTTCGTTGACCTACGAATTGCAATCCGATACGATTCGAAGGGCCATTTTATATCTGCCTAATGCATTAAGTGTAAAACAAGGTGGAAAGCAAGCATCAAAACAATTCGGAAAACCTATGTATCCTAAGGATGGAAGTAAATTTGTTTATGCCTGGAAACATACCACGGTTGACAATCAAAAACTAAGTATCAAACTTGAAGTCTCCGCTGATATTCAAAGCGGGATGATGTATGTAAATGCACTGGATTAATCTAGTCTCACAAAATGGTCAATGGGCACAGTGTTTTGATCTAATCGCTCGTTCAAGTTTTTAACTTGAATGCAATATTTTTCGCGTCTCCTGACGCGAGTGACAATATTTCGTTGAGTATGACAACTACCAGCAGCCGGGAGGCTACAGATACAAATGATGTAGTGGTCACAGACGTTTTATGATCTGTCCATCAGCAGCCAGAGTCTACCAACATCATTTGTTTTTTTAAAGTCTTCCGCCCCTTCCGCCTTTTCCGCCCTTCCGCCTTTTATTTCTTCCATTTAATATTACATCCCCCACTCGGATACTGTTTCACTGCCACTGGCTGTCCGCCCAGTAAAGCATCAAGTGCATCACGTAAATCTTTTCCTGAAAGTGGTATGCCATTTGATGGCTTCGAGTCATCAAGTCTCCCACGGTAAGCAAGCTTGAGCTCCTTGTCAAACACATAGATGTCAGGTGTGCAGGCCGCATCAAAGGCACGAGCTACATTCTGACTCTCATCATAGAGATACGGAAACGGATATTTTAATTTCTCCGCATGCTCCTTCATTTTTTCAGGACCATCCTGCGGATAGTTGTCCACATCATTAGAACTGATCCCTATGAAAGCAATTCCCTTTGCGATATAATCATTTGCCAAGCGGACGATCTCCTCATTGACATGAATGACATACGGGCAATGATTGCAGATAAACATCACCACAGTCGCTTTGTCAGATGCAATATCAACAAGTCTGATTGTTTCTCCGGTCACAGTATCGGGAAGAACAAACGGTGGCGCATCGCTGCCAAGAGGGAACATGTTGGATTCAGTGTAGGACATAAATTAAGTGAAAAGTGAAGAATGAAAAGTGAAGAATGAAAAGTGAAAAGCGGTGTGCTGAGCGGAGTCGAAGTATGAGTTTTTGATTTATGCGTGTCGTCAAAGACGACTTTCAATGAATTTCAAGAGAACAGGATTGATGATCCTGCCCGACGTAGGTCAACCTACGCCGAACTATTGTTTTTTTTAAAACAATAGATATGTTGTGGCATGAGTCTGACGTCTTGTGTCTGACGTCTCCTGTCTCAATGATTGCATTCCTCATTGATGCCGAGAACATAATGTTTGACAATATCAATCATCGCGGCTGACTCGCTGCCGAGGAAGCCATCGATCATTTCATTTTTCAGATGCGCTTTTGCATATGCTGTCAGTTTGGCGGATACAGGTGTATAGGACCAGTGCCACCTTTCTTCAAAATAACCATAAGGTCGGCCTGCTGAATAGACTTGACAAAAACCATGTTCGGCGGCATGTTTTTTTAGCCAGTTGTACATAGTAAGTCCTTCCCCTTCACTAAACCAATCATTCTCAAGGTTATTGAGATCGATATCTGTGCCCCAGTGATGACGACTTGATCCTGGCATCGAACTATAACGCAATATTTTCATTGCCCGCTCTTTAGGGTCGGGGGTCGTCACGGCAAGGTTTTCTCCGCTTTCGATCGTACGTGTACCTGACCACTTGGCTTCCCAAATGGATTTTTGTGCATAAAAATTTCGCGTGGCAGATCTGATCTGTAGGTTGACTCCATCTTTCTTCGCATGCGTATACATGTCCAGGAAAGCCTTGTAGGTATCCTTGCGGAGATACATCCCTTTTTTATCAGCGTACTGCGAGTCGATGATGACAAAGTCAGGATGCTTTGAAGGATCAAAACGCCCCATGATGTATTCCAGGTCCAAAGGAATAGCGATCGTGTCTTCTACCGATTGAAGTTGAACAGAATCTATATCTGCAGGTAAAGCAACAGGAATGGTGAGGGATGCCTGTTCTTCTGAATGCGCCCGCTGACAACCCAGGCCAGCCAGGACGATGGGTACCAAAAGAAGAAGTGTGGGATTTCGGAATTGGATCATGCCTTTGTTTTAGAGATGCTTTACACCTTCAGGTACATGATAGAAGGTCGGGTGACGGTAGATTTTATCTTCTGCCGGATCAAACAATTCTTCACTTTCCTGCGGGTTTGATGCAATGATGTCAGATGAAAGTACCACCCAGATACTTGCGCCTTCATTACGACGGCAATAAACATCTCTGGCATTTTCAATCGCCATCTGTGCATCCGTTGCATGCAGACTGCCGGCATGTTTATGATGCAGTCCTGCTTTTGATCTTATGAATACTTCGTATAAAGGCCACGTTTTCATACTGCTTTTGATTTTTCTGAT
>JAWXAW010000164.1:0-4028 GCA_034439675.1 Saprospiraceae bacterium
CTTTCAGTCTCTTATACCCTTGTGGACGTGGATTATCAGCCAGGCTTTATATGGCTTCCTTGATTTTTGAGTAATAGGGTTCATTAATATCTTCCAACGCCTTCATGGCCCGTCTCTTTAAAGTAATTTGATAAGCCATTTACGCTTTCTTTTTCCGGATAGCTTCTACTATGGCAAAAGCTTCATCCATGGGAGTAGAAGGGTCATCAAAGGATTTGGCTTCGTCATAGAGACGAATATCTTCGAGTTCTTCCAACTCATCCAGCATGGTGTTATATTCTTCAATGGAAAGTACCACAGAAAGTTTTTTTCCTTTGTCATCCGTGATGTATTGCGGATGTATTGTTCTCATGATCTGAATTATTTAGGTTAATCTATCTGAAAAACAGGACAATATCATTAGTCATATTCGATAACCTAAATGTACGGCAAAATGAGCAACAGAACGTTTCCACCAAGTTCACCACCCAAGAATTATCAACATAGGGGAAACCGCGCGATCGGGAGGTTTTTGAGTGTGGTTCTGATACAGGAAGGAGAAATCGTCGCTCAAAATGAACATGGTCCGATTACTTCTCCAGTCGGTGGTTTGATCCTTATGCCGAAATACCAATCACTCGGAGACGATGGATTTTTTGTGGTAGCTGTTGTGGAATAATTTTCAATTACGAATATCGCAAATACCAATGACCGTCAGAGGTCCTCGATTGCGTAATGCTGTATTGGTTCCTGTGGCGCGATACAATTTGGTATCACGGAGTGTCAAGGTGCCAAGATTATCAATAGCACTTCCATTTGTATTTGTGCCACCGGTTATTATAAGGTTTTGAATTTCTGCGGTCATGCCTGCAGGAATAATCAATACGCGAGGGATACTATTCGCCTTTATTTCAATATTAGACCCCGCTGCCGCCATCCATTTCCAATGTCCGTCCACAGTCAACTGAGTAGAGCTGAGATTGATGGTTTGATTGTTGAGGGTTGATGCAAACAATATATCCTCTCCATCGTCCGCGCATGCCGAAACATTGCGCAATGTTCCGTTTTCGGCATTATCCAAGGTGCTGGTGACCAGATTGCATCTGATATTAAGTGCATAATCTTCAACCTCTCCATATTCATGCGTACCACAGGAAGAGGAGGGTGTGGCATTGTAGCGCATCGATACCCGCATCCTTGTTATGGCCTTTGTAGCTGTCACCGGTATATTGATGGTGCCGGATACGCTGGTCGTGGAAGGTCCGGCAGAGAATACCTGCTCCCCTCCATCTGTAAAATCCCCATCATGGTTCAGATCTATCCACACTTTGTAATATTCGTTTCGGGCATTTTGTAGAAAGCCCGGTGTGATCTGGATGGAATAACTGCCTCCTCTTGAAACCGTCAATGGGGCATCTGTATAATCGCTATAGGATGAAGAGCCGGAGGTGTTCGGATCAGCATTAAACACTACATTCTGGATCCATTCCGTACTGGCTTCCCTTCCTGATGCTGTGCAATAAAACGGACCACTGTAGCAGGTCCTTGTCAGGGTAAAGGTGCCTTGCTGTCCGCCCCATCCCTGGACGAGTATGTAATACGTAGTACCCGCGGTGGTCGGAAATGAAATCAGGCTGCCGATATAACAGAAATCGTCAATGCCCGTCACACAGGTCAGATTGTTGCAACTACCCTGGTAGGCATTGAGCTGAGTGTCATAGTTGTATTGCGAACAAGTGGCTATCACCGCATTAGTACCATCACCCACAAAGGTGTACCATATGCCCGGGGCTTCAATCGCCGCTCCACAAAAAGGTAAACCTGTGTCGGGTAAAGCGCCGATTGTTGTGCCTGCAATAGACGATCCACATGGCAGACTAATGGCTGTATTGCAAAAGTCCCCTGTCACTGGTACGATGGTTGTAAAACTCTCTGATGCACAGTTGGTGATATCTCCCCCTGACCAATATGGTGTGATCTTGACATACAGTGTAGTGGCATACGGAAAAGAATTCGGATGATTATACGTATTGACATTGCCAACATCTACCAGATTTGCTATCTGTGTTCCGTTGAGGGTGGTGCCTATCGAAACCTTATATCCCAGCTGATTACCTATTGAATGTGTCCAGGTCAGGATGGCGTCAACGGATATGCCAGTAGCACCATTGAGTGGAAAGGCTAGCATCGTACAGGATGGTGCAATATTGGCTTCCGTCGTAAATGATTGATTCGTGCATCCTATTGCATCACCAAGGACGTTATACGGAACGATTTTGACATAAATGATAGTGTTAAACGGAAGTGAATTGGCCGGGTTGTAGGTAGTTACAAGGCCAACATCAACATTGTTGAGTATACTGCCATTTGTAGGTGTTGTTCCTATGGTAAGCTTGTATCCTTCTGCGCCATTGGCGCTGGTCCAGAATAAGTCCTGGTTGATATCAACACCGGTGCTATTTGGTGCGGGAGTAGTCAGTGAGGTGCACAGTGGTGGAGAGCATGTACCCGTATTACAGGATGCATTATTATACCGGTTACGAATTAAATCACCTGGTTGGGGTCCGAATCCATTTGTAAAATTGATTCCCACACCGCTGACGAGATGGCAATAACTCATGATCGTGCCGGACTCTGGAAGCGGCGCTGTACATCCTTCGCTATAACCCGCGGTCGGACCACAGCCATCGATAGCAGTACTATTACCATTCCATGCACAGGCATGTGTATGGGGAGATCCCATGTTGTGCCCCATTTCATGAGTGACACATTCGACACTCCATGAAAAAACTGGAAATGGAACAATGTTCGTACTCAAGCTGGTACTCACTGCCACCTGGTAGGAATTACTGCAAAGAACATCTACATAAGCAATTCCTCCACCAAGGTTTCGGGTACTTAGGAGGTGCGCCAACCGGCCATCGTATGTGAGTGTATCAATATGGGCCCTGAATGCATTGAGCATTGCGCTGGTGTTCCCTAAATTTGCATATGGATCCGTTGACGTGAAAACCAGTATATCTGAAACAGCCACTGGTATATCTTCGTTCTCATACAGAGTGATGACTTCATTCCAGAGTTCCGCCACCCATTCTTCTGTATTCGGCACACTGTTTCCGTTGTCCTGATATGATTTATAGTCACACTCCACATAAACCTCTACACAATTGCCAGTCATCCGCTGAGCTGGACCCGGAATTCCTTCGGAATGCGGATGGTTATTTGAATCATTTACAAAACAGCCTACTTCTTTTGGTAACAGTATGTCCTTGTCCTTAAACATCAGGTATTGGTCACCTGCTGTTTGCTGTATTCGTCTGTTGCCCTCTTTGTTTGCAAACAGAATCTGGATCCGGGATTCAAATACACTAACGATCGCCAGTGAAAGTGGATCACCATGGATCATGCCTCTGTAAAACTGATTGTCAGGATTCGGTGTAAAAACGTTTCCATCGCTGGTCGTGATCATGGCCTCGCTGCTGAAGACATTTGTGCGGTAGAGGTCGAGTTGAATATTTAACGGGTCCAGTAACTGAAGTCGAATCAGTCCGGCATCTGCATTTTGGAGTGCATCAAGTGCTTCAGGTCGGATACTCAGCGTATAGGCGCTATCGACATATTGTCTCATCTCCTCTTTCGCTGCAGCTGCCGGGCCAAATAAGGTAAAAGTTTCCGGCTGCCTGCCCTGAAAAAGAGCCATGGTTTTACTTGCCACGGGTTTCTGTGCAAAAACTGACACCAGCGCAAAACACAAGCTTGTCAACACTATTGATATTCTTCTCATGGTATCTAACTTCATCAAAAACAATGCCTCCCTTACGATGTAAGGTTGGGATTAGCACTAGTCTTTAATAGGGGATGCAATGGAAGGGGAGGCCAAAAATAAGCATTTAGGTCAACTTTTCCCTAAAATTAAAAAAGTTGGTATGACACAGTCGGTCGTTGGTAGTATGCTGTAGGTAGGTCGTAATCAGGGGCTATCGGATGGCTGATAGAGTAGAAAATACCCCTTAAATTAGCCTGTAAGCAAATAGGTTTATAGGTTTATA
>JAWXAW010000165.1:0-5833 GCA_034439675.1 Saprospiraceae bacterium
GCAATTGTCTGACGTCATGTGGCCCGCCACCGCCACCGCCACCACCTGCATATTGCAGTTCCAATGGAAGTAACAGTACTTACGAGTGGATCCAAAAGGTTACGTTGAGTGCTATCAACAATACGAGTGGTAACAATGGCGGTTACGCTGATTTCACTGCCATCAGCACTAATCTGAATGCTGGTTCTGCCTACACAATCATGCTGACACCAGGTTTTGCTGGAGCCGCCTATCTTGAATACTGGCGCGTATGGACTGATTACAATGGTGATCTTGACTGGAATGATGCCGGCGAGCAGATAGGAGAAGGCACAGGCACGGGCGCTATTAATATTGCCTTTACTGTTCCTTCAGGTACACCAACCGGTACAAAGCGTATGCGTGTCTCCATGAAATACAGCGGATATGCTTCCAGTTGTGGGACATTCACCTACGGTGAAGTTGAAGATTACAATGTGACCATCGGTGGTGGCTCAGGTCCGAGTTGCAGCGATGGCATCCAGAATCAGGGTGAAACAGGAATAGACTGTGGTGGACCATGCCCTGCATGTCCTACATGTGGTGATGGAATTCAGAATCAGGGTGAAACAGGAATAGACTGTGGAGGACCATGTCCTGCATGTCCCCCTCCTCCTCCCGGAGGTGAAGTACTTCTCCTGGGTAGTTATTTTGAAACAGGATGGAGTAGCTGGATTGATGGTGGATCAGATGCTACCAGGATCAACAACAGCTCTAGTGCATGGGAAGGTGTTTATTCTATCAGGCTGACAGATAATTCCGGGTCGCAGTCAGCCATGACTTCACCAATCTTCAATCTCTCTGATGCTACCGGGCTCGAAATTGAATTTTATTTCAAGGCAGTAAGCATGGAGGCTGGAGAGGATTTTTGGATACAATATAAGAATGGTTCAGGGATCTGGACGACCATTGGACAAGCTATCTCCGGAACACATTTTATCAACAATACTTTTTATGCGGCTACCCAAACGGTACCGGGGTTTGTGCCTACGACTGCAGGAAGTCTGAGGATACAATGTGATGCCAGTGATGATACGGATAAGATTTTTGTTGATGCGGTCAAGATTACCAAGTTTACCGGCCCGGCCCTGATCAAAGAAGGAATTCAGATTAAGACCATACTCGAATTGCCTGATGCTCCTGTTGCTGACAGCCAAATTGATTCTTTTGCAGCGCCAAGGGTGTATCCAAACCCTGTATCTGATGTCCTGAACATTTCCTTTGATGGGGATATCCAATCTATCCGGATGATGTCAATAGATGGCCAGCAAATAAAAATGAGCGAACAAGTTGTGAAAGACAAGCAAATTGATATACATCACCTGACAACAGGTATGTATTTTCTATGGATAGAATCCGCAGATCAATGGTACCCTGTCAAATTCAACAAGTTGTAACCCTCAGCAGACATTCTATGAGAAATAAATAGGGCAGCATCGCAGGATGGTGCCCTATTTTATTGTTTAATGGATATAAAAAAAGCAGCATGTTTCGATGCTGCTTTTTTCCTTAGCCTTAGCCTTTATCTTAGTTATTATGATAAGCCTGATTATGACTCAAAGGCTCACTACAGGTGCCGCAATTTCCTGCTGTGGCTGCTCCTGCATGACCTTTAGCGCAGGAGTAGTGGTATTCACCCTTTGCATTCTGAGCAGAAGGTGGAGTAGGTGTTGCAGTGGCGGCTGTGCCTCCGGTAGGATTGACTTGAACCGGGTTGGCTGGTGATGAACCGGGAGCACCCGTAGCCT
The DNA here is from genome assembly GCA_034439675.1 of Saprospiraceae bacterium. Classification (GTDB taxonomy): domain Bacteria; phylum Bacteroidota; class Bacteroidia; order Chitinophagales; family Saprospiraceae; genus Opimibacter. Next base: position 1,767 of record JAWXAW010000165.1, read on the forward strand.
GAGCATGAAATGCCTGGTTGTGGACCAGCTCCGTACCGCATACAGGGCATTTGCCGGCAGCGTCACCTTTTCCAGTACAACTCTCCTTGGTACATTTATAATGTGCTTCATTTCCGCCGAGGGAGATGGGTTGACCCGCTGAAGCAGGATCTGTGGTTACAATACCTTCAGGAGATGTGGTGGTTTCACCTTCAGTGGTGGTTTCAGCTTTTTTGTCTTTGCAAGCGACAACAGACAAACAGGTACTGATCAAAGCGAGAATTAAAAAATGGGAAATTTTCATGTTTTATATTATAAATGCTGTTAAAATCAAAATGAATTCAGGAGGCAAAGATAAGGTTCATGGAGTAATTCTGGGAATTGCATTTTCAAGCCCTTTTCCTGGCCATGTCGGATATCCGGGTTAGGGTTAAGGTTTTGAATTTGTCTGAATCTGGATCGGATTACTTAGGAGCTTATGAACCGGACATTTCTGAGCTATTTCAATCATCCGGGCTTTCTCTTCTGCAGTGATATTGCCTGTGATGTCGATGAGGCTTTCCACATGAGAAATCTGCCCGGCATCTGTTTTTTCGATTCGGATACTTACCTCCAGATCTATACGCTCGACATCCCAGCCTTTTTTGTCAGCATACATTCGTAATGTTGCGGCTGTACAAGCAGCCAAACCACTCAAAATCAGCTCTGTAGGCGTCGGCCCGGAATCTTTGCCGCCATTTTCGTGCGGTTCGTCCGCTACAATCAAATGCCCTCTCATAGACAATTTAGAAATGTAGTGTTCATGCCCGATACCCCCTTGTATCTTTGTTTTTGTACTCATAGCAGGGTAAAAATAGTCCTATTCGAGGTCAAAAATCATATTGTATGCAACCTCCTTCTGTAATGGTTGTCATTAACCCGTTACCAAGTCGCGACAAACCGGATGTATTCAGAGGCTGAGTCTTCTCTCATAACCCTTTGCCTGAGAGGTGACAGGCAGGCACAGTTTACACTGTACAAGCGGTATTGCGATGCCATGTATAATGTATGCTATCGGATGCTGGGCAATGAATCAGCGGCAGAAGACGCCTTGCAGGAATCTTTTATGGATGTCTTCCGTAGACTGGATTCTTTTCGGGCCGAGTCTACGCTGGGCGCCTGGATCAGGCGGATTGTCATCAACCACTGTCTAAATAGGATCTCCGCGTGACAGAGGATATTCAGAAGGCAGGTAGTATTTCGCTCAAAGCATCAAGAGGTATTGGCGGAGGATGGATTATGGCCAGGATGAATGACGGGGAGCTGAGTGTTGAGTGATTTTTATAGTGTGTCACCGTTATCAGAAGTTTGCAAACTTCTAATAGCAATAAACTTATTGATAGCCCTGTGCCTGCAGATTAAAGAGTTCGGCATACAAGCCGTTTGCGACGAGTAATTGTTCGTGGGTGCCGATCTCCAGCATCTCGCCGTTTTTTAGTACGACAATACGATCCGCCATGCGGACCGTACTGAAACGATGTGAAATGATAACAGCGGATTTTCCTTTGGTCAGTTCTGAAAAACGTTTAAACACTTCAAACTCTGCCCTGGCATCAAGGGATGCTGTGGGTTCGTCCAGGATGACGATCTGGGCATCGCGCATGTAGGCACGAGCCAATGCAATTTTTTGCCATTCCCCACCGGAGAGATCGATGCCTTCCGAAAATCGCTTACCAAGCATCTGGTTATAGCCCTCAGGTAATTTCTGAATCACAGGATCTGCCAGACTTTTTTCGGCAGCAATTCTGATCTGGCTTTCATTGCCTGCTTCTTCGATCTGACCGACTGCTACGTTTTCTCCCGCCTTAAAACTAAACCGGACATAATCCTGGAAGATGACACCGATCATTTTGCGATACGATTCTATTTTAAATTGACGTATATCCTGCCCGTCGATCATAATCTTGCCTTCCGATGGATCATACATCCGGGCGAGTAGTTTGACCAAGGTAGTTTTACCGGCACCATTTTCACCCACAAGGGCTAGTTTTTCACCAGGATTTAGCAGGAAACTAATATGCCGTATTGCCCATATTTCAGTGCCGGGATATTTAAACCCAACGTTTTCAAATCGAATGCCTTCTTGTATCAGTTTTGGTGCATCTATAGCACCGGTATTATCCTTGATGGTCGGAACGATGGCCAGAAAGTCAAAATAATCCTGCAGATATAATGCAGATTCGGTAATGCGGGTAAACGTGGCGAGTAAGTTTTGCAACTGATTCTGTAGTCGGTTAAACGACCCGGATAGGAAGGTGAGATCCCCTACTGTCAAAATACCAGCTACAGTTCGGATGATGATCAACAAGTATGCTCCATAATACGCAAGCACACTCAGTACTTGCAATAGCGTACCCCACACTGTACGCTTGATGGCAATCGATTTGTTGGCTTTATAATATTCGCCAGCTATTTTACTGAAACGCCTGGTCAGAAATGTAGCAAGCCCGAATACTTTGATTTCCTTGGCCGTCTCCACACTCGCACCAACATACCTGAGGTAATCCAACTCCCTACGCTGTGGTGTCCAGCTGCGAACCAATGAATAACTTGATCTTGAAAAATAGGCCTCACTTAAAAAAGAAGGAAGCACTGCGATAAACAGGATAAGGATCAGCCAAGGTTCAAATACAACAAGACCGGCTCCGAGAAATAGGATGGTGATGAGATCCTGCAATTGACTCAGCACCATTGACATCAACACCACCCTTCCGGTCGTTTGCCGCCTCGCGCGTTCCAGTTTATCATAGAACTCACTATCCTCAAACATACCGAGGTCAAGCGAAGCTGCTTTATGCATCAGTTCGATAGAGGAATGATTGGCGTACAGGTCGCCCAGTAAAGCATCCGTAAGACTAATGATCCTATTCAAAATTTCAGAAAATACGGCTAATCCCAGTTCAAAGCCAAGCCACCACCAAAGTTGATTGAAATCTTTTTCAGGAGCACTGATCAGCCGGATGACTTCATCGATGATCAATTTACCTACATACAGTTGCCCGAGTGGAATAGCAGCTTTAAAGAGTCTGAGGATGATATTTGTAAAGGTGAGGCCGGGGGAAGTCCTCCAGATCATCCTGAAAAACGGAATGAGTAGCTTAAGGGATTGCAGGCTTTCTACAAATCCTTTTTTGGGTTTCGCATCCATTTCCGGTGGAAATTCTCTTCCTAATGCCATAAGTGCAACGTAACATTTTTTTCCCAATTATGTTGTTTCGACTCCTCCAGTCTCCAGCCTTGAAGAGTCGAAAGCTCCAGTCTTCAGACTTGAGCGAGATAGATCCTCGTTCGATGGCGATCGAGACTGCATCCTTCAATGAAAGGGCACTTATTCCATCTCACTGTCTCACTATTCCATTATCTTACTCTCTTACTCTCTTACTCTCTTACTCTCTTACTCTCTCACTGTCTCACTGTCTTGCACATCGTATCTTTACCGGACAAACAATCTGCCATGGAGGTTATCAAGCACAAAGAAGAAACGCTATTTGACGAATTTTTTGAAGTAAGGAGAGGCGTACTCCAGTTTGAACGCTTTGATGGCACACTTTCACCTGAAGTGACCCGGTACAGTTTTTCTAAATGGGATGCAGTAGCGATTCTGGTATACCACAAAGAAAGAGACGCCTATATCCTGGTGAAGCAGATGCGTTATCCTCCCACCCACCATGGAATCAATCCATGGCTCACCGAGATTGTGGCAGGTGGCATTTCTCCCGGTGAAGACGAGGAGGATGCCGCTTATCGCGAGGTGATCGAAGAGGTCGGTTATAAACCAATAACGATAAGGCGCATCACACGCTTTTATGTTTCACCAGGGATCATGAGCGAGCGCATCACTCTCTTTTACGCAGAGGTTAATGAATCTACCAAACTCAATGATGGCGGCGGGCTGACAGATGAAGATGAAGATATCGAACTCGTCTGGATCCCGAAATCTTCAGCACTTGAATGGGTCGCGCAACAGGAGATAGGGGATTCAAAGACCATAGTCGCGTTGCTGTGGCATCAGCGTTTGTGAGTTGTGAGTTGTGAGTTGTGAGTTGTGA
>JAWXAW010000166.1:0-4924 GCA_034439675.1 Saprospiraceae bacterium
CCTAGCTCCTAATTCCTAGCTCCTAATTCCTAATTCCTAGCTCCTAATTCCTAGCTCCTAATTCCTAGCTCCTAATTCCTAGCTCCTAATTCCTAGCTCCTAATTCCTAGCTCCTAATTCCTAATTCCTAGCTCCTAATTCCTAGCTCCTAATTCCTAGCTCCTAATTCCTAGCTCCTAATTCCTATCTCCTAATTCCTAATTCCTAATTCCTATCATCCTCATCCAAATCATTCAACATTTTACCCAGTGGGTCACTGAAGCCGATCTTGCCTTGTGTAAGTTCTTTCGTAAGGACATCCAGATCTGAGAGTGCATGCAGCACAATCTCTTTGTAGACATGATATTCCTTTTTTGGAATCTTGAATGGCTCCAATATCCTGTCCATACCGGGTATATCGTCAAGGATGGCATTGAAACTCACGTCATCCATATCATTTGGGAGAAGGACAGAATTACTGTCGCCAAAGTAGGCACGGATGGCTCCATACGGATCTTTATCTTTTCCTTTTTTGATTTTCTCCGGATGGATAAAAGTTTCAAGAAATTCTTCGCGGATAGCTTGGCTCACAAGCTGGAGAGCCACATTGTATTGTCCTTCAACCTCGCCCTCATAGACTAACTCGATCTTCCCGGTGATGGAAGGAATCACCCCCCAGAAGTCCGCAATACGCACTATCGTTTGCGACTCACCGTTGATGAGTACCCGACGCTCAGCTGTGCTATAGAGATTCTCCAGGGCTGTAATACTCAATCGGGCCGACACACCTGATTTCTCATCAATAAATTCACTCTTGCGCGCTGCAAAACTGATGCGTTCAAGAATGCTATAAACGACATCCGGTACAAACACTTTCTCTGCCTGCCGCTTTGCAATGGTGGCTTCCTGTTTGGTGATGGTCCGCGCTACTTCAATGTCTTCAGGATAATGGGTCAATATCTGACTTTCAATCCTGTCTTTAAGCGGCGTGATAATCGATCCGCGATTGGTGTAATCTTCAGGATTGGCGGTAAATACAAACTCAATATCAAGCGGCAATCTTGTTTTAAATCCACGTATCTGGATATCCCCTTCCTGCAGGATATTAAAGAGGGATACCTGGATCCTGGCCTGCAAATCCGGGATCTCATTGATCACAAAAATACAACGGTGGGATCTCGGGATCAAACCAAAATGAATCACACGCTCATCGCTATAAGGCAACTTGAGCGTAGCGGCTTTGATCGGATCGACATCACCGATCAGGTCAGCAACAGACACATCCGGAGTCGCAAGTTTTTCAACATAGCGCTCACTTCGATGGATCCATTTCACCGGTGTCTCATCATGAAGCTGCGCTACAAGCTTGATTCCAAATGACGACAAGGGTGCCATCGGGTCATCATTGAGTTCACTGCCTTCGATGATCGGTATGTATTCATCTAACAGATCAACCATCAACCGGGCAAGTCTTGTCTTTGCCTGGCCACGCAGGCCAAGGAGGAGGATATTATGTTTTGACAGAATAGCTCGTTCCATATCCGGAATAACCGTATCATCAAAACCATAGATACCCTCGAAAACCGGCTGTCGTTTTTCAATACGACTGATCAGGTTGTCACGGAGTTCCTGCTTTATAGATTTAGGCTGGTAGCCTTGCTTTTTAAGTTCGCCCAGCGTCGTTGCTAATGCCATTAACGTTTAAATTTTCGTTTGTTCTGTTTGTAATCCAGAAAAATAAAAGAGCCCAGTCCTTCAAGGCTGCTGTAGAATGCCTTGCCATCATTTGCTTTGGTAAACTGATCTACAAACTGCACCAGCCATGGATCACGCGCGATCATGAACGTAGTGATCGGGATATTCTGCTTCCTGCATTTGACTGCTAGTGCAAAGCATCGCGTTAGGATTTTTTTATCTAAGCCAAATGCGTTCTGGTAATATTTCTTGCCGATCTTGATGCAGGTGGGCTTGCCATCTGTGATCATCATGATCTGTTTGTTCGGATTTCGTCGCTTACGCAATAGCTCCATTGCCAATTCGAGTCCGGCCACGGTATTGGTGTGGTAAGGACCTACTTCGAGATATGGTAAATCCTTAATCCCGATCTGCCATGCATCATCACCGAAGACGATGATATCCAATGTGTCTTTCGGATAACGTGTCGTGATGAGTTCTGAAAGTGCCATGGCTACTTTCTTAGCCGGTGTGATGCGGTCTTCGCCATAGAGTATCATGGAGTGCGAAATATCAATCATGAGCACTGTGCTCATCTGTGATTGAAAGAAGCTCTCATGGATCTGCATATCTTCCTGGGTGAGACTGAAATCCTCAATCCCATGGTTGATGTGCGCGTTCTTGATCGTTTCTGATACAGCAATCTGGTCCAGCGCATCGCCCCATTCATATGGTTTGATTTCAGAAGTAACCTCATCACCAAGACCGATAGAGTTGGTCCTGTGGTCACCACGTTTTGACTTTTTGAGATCATCAAATACGTCCTCCAGTGCTTTTCTACGGAGCTCAATTTCCATTTTAGCCGCTGGCCTCAGATTACGGTCTTTGCCGTCCTCTTTGAGGTATCCCTTTTCCTTAAGTTCACGGATAAAATCCGCAATACCATAATCGGGCTTGGTGAGGTTGTATTGCTTGTCGAGTTGCGTCAGCCAGTTTAATGCCTCACCGACGTTACCGGAGGTAAACATCAGCAACTCCTTGAAGACCCTAAGCAGGTTTTCAAAAGGGCTGTCCGAGAAGGCATTCGGGTCGTATTTGCGGAATCTCCAACTAAACATACAGGAAGTATAGGACAAATAAGGGGGCAAATTGTTCTGGTAATTTGGTTTGTAGGGGTTCCAATGTGTAGGGGTTCCAATAAGCATCAGTATGTACCTATTTTTTAAAAAAAAATTGCCACAGGCGATGAACCTGTGGCAATCAGAAAATTTCTTTATAAGCGGGAGGCTATTTCAATTCAAAACTCGCTTTGCCGGACATAAATCCTTTGTTGTAGATCTCTACTTCATAATTACCTGTTTCAAACGGTATACCAGGTTGCCAGTTGACACAGGCAGGAACAGCTTCATTCTTATAATTCACTTCTACATACTGCGTGTATTGGATAGTTTCGTTGCTGTTACCGAGTTTCATATTACCTGATCCGAGGTCCTGGATGGCCATCACCTGTCCATGCGGATTGATGACCCTCAGGTAAAATTTTTCAGATCCGGCTGCTGTCACGTCATTTTTATCTGCGATAAAGCAAACGCGCACCCCATCAATAGCCTTGGCCTTGTTTGCATCCGATTCCTTACCTGAGCTCTTTACTTTGTATCCGGTGGCGGAGGTTACTTCTTTCAATCTGATCGAAGATGCCACATTGACCTTGCCGGCCAGTGCATCTTTTTCTGCCTGTAATCTTTCTTTCTCTGTTAAAAGGGAGGTTGACCTGGCAGAAAGTTCTTCGTTGGTGACTTTTTCTTGCTGCACGAGCAGGACCAACTCATCCCTTTCACCACTCAGCGCTACGTTACTCTCCTGGAGGTTGGCATTTTCCTTGCGGAGTTTCTCCACTTCTGTGACAAAGGTGCGGAGTTTGGCTATTTCTTCTTTAACGCGCTCGAGTTCCTTGGCTGATTTGATAAGGCTTTCAATACGATCTCTTTGTTTCTTCAGTTCGGCCTTTTGGGTCTCAATCATCGCGTTGAGTTCGCTGTTGTTACCGCGCATTTCTTCAAGGTCAGACAGGGCTTGGTAATATTCCTTTTCAAGGTCGGCCTTGAGGCGGGTTTCTTCGATGAGCTCTGCGCTTTGCTTTTTGATGAGTTTATCCTGGTTGACTTTGGTATAGATCAGGAAGGCGCTCAATCCGAGGAGGGCTATAATAGCTACTGTAGCGAGGGCCAGGAGCTTTTGTTGCGATGACTGTGACATATCTGTATTATATCGGTTAATAAATGAATGCTAAAGATAGGGAATGATCAAAAATAAAGCAGGCGTTGTCAGGGGAGCTTGGGAGGGCGGAAATCCCAGCGGCGAATATCTACATTTTCAGCATATTTTCCATGCTATTATGCAAAACCCTAACTTAGATCTTGTAAAAATCACCAGTAATAAGGCTTTAACGAACATTCAGGTTAAGGTAGTATATCGATATATCACCGGAAAATCAACCCAAATCCAATGAATTCCCTCCAACACATCCTCTTTCTTGACGTAGAAACCGTCTCTGTACACAAAACGTATGACGAACTCGATGCCCATGGGCGCCTTCTCTGGCAACAAAAAATAGGCTACATGGCCCGCAGGGATGACCACGAATGGTCCGAAGAGGAGTATTCGAAAAGTTATACCGACAAAGCTGCCATCTATGCAGAATTTGGTAAAGCCATCGTCATCAGCGCCGGCATCATCAGCCATGCGGAGGCGAGCGGCCCTTCGCTGCGCATCAAATCATTTTATGGCCATGATGAAAAAGAAATCCTCCTGCAGTTTTCGCATATCCTGGATAAAAACTTCAATGACCCCAACCTGCACATCCTCTGCGGGCACAACATCAGGGAATTTGATATCCCCTATCTCTGCCGCCGGATGACCATCAATGGGATTCCACTGCCCACCCTTTTCAATATCACGGGCAAGAAACCCTGGGAAGTGAAGTACATCGCTGACACCATGGAACTTTGGAAATTCGGGGACCATAAAAATTTTACATCACTAGATCTGCTCGCCTACACACTTGGCATACCATCTCCGAAAGAAAACATGGATGGCTCGAAAGTAGGACACGCTTACTGGCATGATGACCAACTAGAACAAATCAAACAATACTGCGAGCGCGATGTGCTCACGGTGGCCCAAGTCTATCTGCGGCTCCATAATCTGCCATTGCTGGGAGAGGAGCAGGTGGTGATAACGAATTAGGTGAAGGTGGAAGTAAAGGTGAAGG
>JAWXAW010000167.1:0-4935 GCA_034439675.1 Saprospiraceae bacterium
ACCACTTACCACTTACCACTTACCACTCACCACTTACCACTTACCGCTTACCGCTTACCACTTACCACTTACCACTTAGCGCTTAGCGCTTACCCTTTACCGTTTACCACTTACCACTTACCGCTCACTGATACTCCGGAATATCCTCCCACTCATTAGGTTCCAGCCAGTATACATCATAGCCGAACTTTTCAACAAGATAGTTCCGAAGGTTTTCCTTAAGTGATGAAGATTTCTCGAAGCCGGCGATCACGGCATTGCGGTATTGTTCATATCTGACAACCGATGTTGTGCCGCTGAGGACAAAATACATATTGATCCAGCCGCTCTTGCTTGCTTTTTTAAAATCTTTCCTGACATCATTTTTCTTCAGCTTGTTTGCGGCGACCTGGCCTGCATTTAATTTGAGAAAATACAAGATATCCTGGTCAAAAGTGTGTTCGCCACTGATACTCATATTGAGTGCACTGGACTGAATAAACATCACCGGCAGATACACGGTACCGTTTTCAATCTTCATGTAGTTGCGTATCTGGTTGAAACGGATATCACGGAGATCATTCAGGTGTACATACGTACCGAAGTCCTCGAGCGTTTTCATACCTTTTAACTGGCCGTCTTTGATATCAATTGCGCTTTTCACGAGCACCTTGCTGGTGATCATATTCCACTTCTCATCAAAAGGTATCGTTGATTCTGCCCAGATATTTGCTTTTCCTTTCAGGTTTTCGGAGGTAATAAAAGTTTGATCAAAATTGGAAAAGGATTCGAGCAATTGTTTCATTTCAATGTCTGTGACTTTCCAGGTTGCATTGCAAACAGGACGGAGGTTCATCTCTGAGACGCTACCTTCGGTTTCGACCATTCCCTCACATAGTTTTCCTTTAAGATCAAAATCAAGAGCATGTTGTTGGGATACAACAGAGCCTTTCAGGTCCGCCAGACTTGCTTTATTCCAAGTGAAAGCTTCAAGATCGATAGTCAGTTTGCTCCCTTCCAGTTGTAACTCGCCTTCAGAGACAAGCATTTTATTATGGAGATAGGTGAAGTTGAGGTTTTCAGTTTTAAAGGAAATATTGGCACTTTGTAAAAGCGTGGAAAGCGTAGCGGTGCCGGTCTGAAAGTGATTTAATTCAAAATGACTGATATTAAATGATCCCTTTTCAAAATGCAAACCTTTAACGGACATTAGGTTCAGCAGGCCGGAAGGAAATGATCCGTTTAGATTGATGTCGTATACAGGGTTATCAAGATCTTGGATTTTTACATTGCCTTCAAGTCCTGATCCAAGCATACCGTTTTTCTTAAAGGTTATCTCTGCGATGGATTTCTGACCTGATTTTCTATTTTCACTCATATAGTTCACGGCGAGGTTGAGTCCCTTGATTTTTTCATCAGCGGAAAGGAAATGTATTTGGCCGTCCTTAAGCTTAGCGATAAACGAAACCTGTGGTGATTCTTTGTCAGAGGATTTTCCTTCGATTTTCGCATTGCCTTCTATTGCTCCTGAAAGGCTGTACTGATCGAGCGTTGCGATCATTTTTGCAGGCAACCATTTTTTTAATAATTCTGGATTGACCTTTTTCCAGGACACTTCCATATCAACTAGCTCATGATCAGATTCTCGAATGATGGTTCCATCAGCTAATATCTGAAGCGCTTCATTTTCAATTTTCCAATCACTGGATTTCTGAAGACCTGACTTCATATCAAAGGAATACTGTCCGGTAAAGACAGAAGGAAATGGTTCTTTTTGCACATAATCATCCATCTTCAGTCCATCAATTGTGCTGTTCATATCAATAGTCAGATCCAGCTTTTCATTTTCCATTCCGCCTTTAAATTCCCCGGAAGTGATGGACAGGTTAAAGCTCAGGGAGTTGCCATCATCATAGGACAAGGTGCTATTTTCAATAATCAACTTCCGAACCTCTGTGCTAAAGGCCTCTTCATCTGTTGGTTCATTTTTTTTCATGACCTCGTATGACCATCGCCCATCCTTTTGGACGATATGAATAGTGGAACTGGAGACCTGTAAGCTGTTGATAACGATTTTGCCTTTTAACAAAGGCAACAGCCGTATAACTACATCCACACTACCTCCTTTGATCAACGGGGTTTTGCCGGAGCCTAACCGGAGGTCACTGATGTGTATGGCTGTTGAAGGGAAATAGGAAAACCAATCCATGCCGGCCTCGGTGTACCGGAGCGAATCCACAAGTTGATCCTGCATGGAGGCCATAACCTTTGCCATGATCAGATCGCTTTTCCATCGAAACACCATGACCAGGGAAATCACAATCACCAAAAGGGCAATAACGGCGATTTTGAAGGCTTTGATAAAGTTTTCTTTATTCATGAAGAATGGAGACAAAGTTATTTACGGAAAGGGAACGCTCCCTTGATTTAATCTGCAGATCGGAAAGATCAATAGCCGTAAATAAAGGATGACGTACTCTTTAAATAGAAGATGAGGGCGGGGCAGTTGACCTAAAACGAAAGAATCGGTGATGATATTTTGACCATGATCATACGCATCATGAGGTTTCAAACAAATGACGAACTTGCCTGCTCATGCTTGAGGTGTTAACAGAGACAGAGATTTCAATGAATGGCTGGCTGGTAGCCATTGCCGGATCTTTTTTACTCGGTGTAGCCAAGGGAGGCATAAAAGGATTTGGAGCCATCATTACCACCATGATCGCAGTAGTTTTTGGAAGTAAAGCCTCAACAGGTATTATTATGCCTTTGCTTATAGTGGGTGATATTTTTGCTGTGATTTATTACAACCGGCATGCGCAATGGGCCTATCTGAGGAAACTAATGCCCTGGATGATGGCTGGAGTTTTAGTAGGCGTTTGGTATGGTAAGGATCTTCCGGAAGAAGAGTTTAAAAGAGGCATGGCCTTGCTGATCCTCTCCAGCGTGGTGCTCATGTGGTTTCTTGACAGGGCGAAGACATACAGGGTACCAGATAACAGGTTATTTGCTGCCATTATGGGTGGAGTTTCTGGTTTTGCTACGATGGTGGGGAATCTTGCCGGACCTTTTTCTGAGTTGTATTTCCTGGCGATCAGGATGCCAAAGGAAATGTTTATTGGCACTGCTGCCTGGTTATTCTTTATTACTAACCTGTTTAAGCTCCCATTTCATATCTGGACCTGGAAAACGATCAATCTGCATTCGGTCACCATAGACCTGGTGTTACTCCCGGCGCTCCTTCTTGGACTCTGGGCAGGAATCGCGCTGGTGAAAGTGGTCCATCAAAGTCAGTTCCGGCAATTGATTATGGTTTTAACCGCATTAGGGGCCATTTTTATTTTTTTCAGGAACTAAAGCAATTTTTTTGAAAAATATTTGGCTCCATTCACAAGATATATATAGGAGTCCTTTCTTAGATTTTAAGTCTATATATATATATAACATCCACTTATAAATAACAAGATTATATAATATGAATTCGGGGTTGCAAAACTTGGCATGAGTATTGTTTTCAATTCGATGTAGGGAGACCTTGAAGTGAATAGAAAAACAATTAAAGTATTAATTTCGAGGCTCTTAACAGACTATATTACTATTATTTCACAATAATATACGATAGTCTCAACCTGATGAATGACCTCTAAAAGAGGTGCCCATGTTAGTCTCCCTGACAGACAACACAGTGGTATCCTCTATGTTTGTTTATATGGATGAGACTGTAATTTAAGAAGCATTTATTTTTTTATCTCATCAAACATAATCAAACATGAATCTCATGGAACAAACATTTTCTTTCTTTTCAAAAAGGAATGTGCTCATGTCTTTTTTACTTACCGGAATTTTTTTCCTGGTAGGCCTAAACAGCGCAAATGCACAGCAAACAGCAAGTGGCGGTGTCAATCCTCACACGGGTATTGCACAAGCCTTTGGTGTAACCGCTTACCCGTTAGGCACTTTTGATCAGGCCTCTACGGTTGAAACGATCAAGGGTATCCTGATTCCCCTCAAACCTCTTATCGGGCATGGTGCTACTGATGCTCAAGAATTACAATATGCCTATTTAAGTGCGGTATTAACGGACGTAGGAACGTATTCTATCGCCGTTGAAATTTCCCTACTGAAAAGGCTGGAGGAACTTAAAGACAGCAAGCATCTATCTGGTGCGTTGAATCAAACTAAGTTCAATCCTACGACTCAGTTAGCAAATCTGTACAACCAGACGGTAAATGCAATTCAGTAATTGACGGCTGAGGCAATCTTTTAAATTCCAAAATCAATACTCATGAATAGCAAATCATTTACAAATTTCGCTGCATTGTTTATAGTTATCCTTTTTACGTTTGGCACCATCAATGCTCAGACGTTTAACGGTAATGTTATGAACACAGCAGGCAACACTTTGATTCCCTCATCGGGAACAGGGAGTTGTACACCAGTGACTACTTTCAACAATACTGTTGCAGGTACGAACACTGCAGTAGAAAAGGTTCAGATAAATCTGACCCACACTTGGTGCGGTGATCTGGAGATTTACCTTCAGGCTCCAAATGGCCAGCGGATAGCGCTCTCCACTGGTAATGGTAGCTCAGGGGATAACTATACCAACACTATGTTTGTAGATGGAGCTCCTCCTGTTACAGGCGGCGTTGTACCTTTTAGTGGTATGTACTCCGCTGAGGGTGCAGTTGGTGGAAGTTGCGCTACACCTGCTCCTGGTACTATTGCAAATCTAGCAGCTTTCACGCCTGGTGCAGGACTAAATGGTACCTGGCAGTTGCTCATTAATGACAATGCATCGGGTGATTTTGGCAATATGATTGCCTGGTCTATCACCTTTGCCGCTCCTCCGGCACCGGGTGAGCCATGTGAGCTCATATGTCCAGATGACATCGTGTACAATCTGGATCCGGGTGCTTGCGAGCAGATCATCAACTGGAATCCACCAACCACGAC
>JAWXAW010000168.1:0-16686 GCA_034439675.1 Saprospiraceae bacterium
ATAAGCCCATAAGCAAATAAGCCCATAAGCAAATAAGCCCATAAGCCTGTTAATTTCTCTGCAACAATGGAGGGTGCTTTTGCATTTAGTAAACTAATTTCATTTTGCCATCCTCTGGCAGAAAATGTAGCCTTATCAAAGCATCATCATGGAAATAGGAATAGACAGTTTTGCAGCGGTCACCAATCAGGCAAACAGCTCTGCCGCGTCGAGAGAACAGTCGATTGCTGAGTTGTTGGAAAGAATTGAGCATGCTGATCGTAAAGGGCTTGATGTATTCGGGATGGGAGAGCACCATCGCAAAGAGTTTATGGATAGTGCTCCGACTATATTACTTGCGGCGGCGGCAGCGCGGACCAAGCGTATCCGGCTGACTAGTGCAGTCACCGTGCTGAGTGCAGCAGATCCTGTGCGCGTCTTTCAAAACTTTGCAACCCTTGACCTGGTATCAGGGGGAAGAGCTGAAATGGTTGTAGGCCGGGGTTCATTTACAGAGGCGTTTCCTTTGTTTGGTTTGAAGCTTCAGGATTATGATCAATTGTTTGCTGAAAAGCTGGGACTGCTGCTGACCATCAGAGATCATGAGATCGTCAACTGGTCAGGAAAGTTCAGACCGCAGTTGGTCGATCAGGCGATCTATCCGCGACCTATACAAGATCCTTTTCCGATCTGGATTGGGGTAGGAGGTACACCTCAGTCATTTGTTCGTGCAGGTACATTGGGACTCCCATTGATGGTAGCGATCATTGGTGGTGAAACACATCGGTTTAGGCCATTGATTGATCTGTATAGAGAGGCGGGGGACAAAGCAGGTCATTCACCTGACCAATTGAAGGTTGGATTGCATTCGCTTGGATATGTGGCGGAGACAACCGCTGAAGCCGTGGCTGATTATTATCCCGGTTATGCTGAAACATTCACCCGTATCGGAAGAGAGCGTGGGTGGCCTCCCGTAACTAAATATGCATTTGATGCACAGAATGGTCCATTAGGGGCACTGCTGGTCGGCGGTCCGGAAGAAGTCGCTGAAAAAATAGTAAGACATAGTGTGGCGCTTGGTGGTATTTCAAGATTCTCATTCCAGATGGACAACGCAGGCTTGTCACATGAAAAGCTGATGCGGGCGATTGAGTTGATTGGAGAGAAAGTATCACCGGCTGTGAAAGGGCACAGGGCCTACGTCGACTCCACTCAATACAAGTAGAGTATTGGACTGTTAGCAATAGGCAGATCAATGCACCAAATTTAGACCGCCGCCTCTTTGTTATATTTTCTCTCTAATTCCAATGGAGCTTTTTTTCTAGATCAACTATCAGGAAATGAAGCCAATAAAGGGTATTCCGAATGGCATGCATAGTCTTCTATGCATGCGTTCCTGGCCCCTGATAACAGGTTGCTAACAACTGCATACGGAGATTGGCGGTAGGTTAGCAGGACAATAGCACCACTTCCTTACTGATTTTACCCAGGTATATTTATTCTTTTTAGCTGAAATTACATACTGGATGAAGATTTTAGAGGAGGTAGTTAAAGCAGGTTGTTTTGGAAAGCAGCATAACTGTAACTTGTGTGGACATTTTGGCTCCATCAACTTTCAATGGCAACTCTTAAAGGCAGATTTCTGGCACCATCACAGGTAATTCGTATACAATTAATAGAACAATAATTACATCCATTCTGGTATTGACCGGCTTTACTGCTTTTTGCCAAGACCTTCGATTTGAAGTTAAAGGAACGTATGTACGTCCAATGAAAGAACAAAAACTGGAAAAGGCTCACACCCTGAGTGACGTCATTGATGGGTATCCTGTATCGTGGATTGCAGGCTATATCTCCGCCGGTATTTCAATCATCACCGGAGACCAGGTAGTGCAAGCTATGGGTATCAATGACACCTTGACTACCGCGCAAAAGGAGCTATTAAAAAGTGCGGAGTTGGGGGATGAAATCATTATAGATGTGGCCTATACATCAAAAAATTTTATAACCCAGGGTGTAGACATGCACACCTTGCATTATACGGCAACACTGGTGCCTGAACATGAAGCTGAATTTCCTGGTGGTCTTGAACTAATGACAGCGTATCTTAAAGAAAATGCTATGCGTAAAATTCCAGATAGCACCTTCAAGGAATTTCAACAAGTCATCATTCGATTTACAATCGATGAGCATGGGGAGATCGCCAAAGCCCGCTTCGCTGCCACCTCCGGAGACCCGAAGACTGACGAGCTATTACTTAACGCTATAAACCGTATGCCAAAATGGCGTCCTGCCGTAAATGCTGATGGTGTCAAAGTTAAGCAGGAATTTGAATTTAGTGTTGGCGGCGGCGGATGTTAAAATGAAATTCAATACGCCGTCCTCTTCTCTACACCATTTACGTCGCGCTCAGTATTCATGCCTCTATGGGTATACATCCGGGAGAGGTTTCCTTAGGGAAATGCAAGGCTCCGGTATTTGGATACCGCTTGGCAATACACTGGAAGGAAGAGCAGTGCGGACGTTAGTGGAAACTCCCGACGGAATCATCTTCGTTGGTTCAGATACCGGTATTTTCAAATCTGTGGATGGGTGCAAAACCTGGAAGCAGGTCTTTGCAGGAGATATGGTAACAACCCTTGTGGTGGCAAATGACATAATGATTGGTGGGGGTTTAGAGGGTTTGTTGCGCTCGACAGATGGTGGTGATCAATGGGAGCTGATACGGAATAAAGATGGCAGAGCACTCCAGGCAGACATATTTGATAGAGGGATCGCGGCCATTTTTACAGGTGCATCATCTCCTGAGGCGGCTACTGCAACAGGCATCTTTACCAAACTACTTGCTTCTTCAGACGGAGGTATCACATGGAAGTCCATCGATGACAACCTACCTTTCGGTCAGCGCAGATATGATTTCAAACAAGCAGGCGAATATCTCTTTTGCAGCCTTGATACAGGGATATACCGATCAGATGACTTAGGCATGACCTGGGAATTTGTTTACTCAACAAATGCTAAAGAGCCATATGAACTGATGACTTTTGGTCAATACGTTTTTGCTATAAGGAGGATTGGAGGCTGCTGACCATTATTTCGGCTGCGTTCAACCATTTAGCGCTATATTCGATAATGGGTTTCAACCTATCTCTCTGCACCAACTCCAGATCCATTGCAGTGAATAAGGATGGCCTATTATCGTTTCGCTAAACTTGTATCCAATGCGGCATCTATTTTTTCTTGCCACCCTCTTGCTCGTTTTATCCTGTAAACCACAAGCCACTGATTCGGCTAACGAACTCCATTCATATTTCACCTATGGAGATGGAGTGGAGTCGGCAGGCATACGAATGATTCCTATTAAAACACCTGTGGGGGAGTTTAAAGTGTGGACAAAGCGCTTTGGCAGCAACCCCAGAATTAAAATCTTGCTGTTGCATGGCGGTCCGGCCATGACGCATGAGTACATGGAATGCTTTGAGACCTTTTTTCAACGCGAAGCCTTTGAGTTCTATGAGTATGATCAGCTAGGCTCCTACTATAGTGATCAGCCAAAAGATAGCAGCCTCTGGACCACAGAGAGATTTGTAGAGGAAGTAGAACAAGTGCGTCAGGCGATCGGTGCAGACAGCACCAATTTTTATCTGTTGGGCAATTCGTGGGGAGGCATTCTCGCGATGGAGTATGCTTTGAAATATCAGCAGCACCTGAAGGGATTGGTGGTTGCTAATATGATGGCCAGTGCTCCGGAGTATGGCAGATATGCGGATGAGGTGCTTGCCAAACAAATGAAGCCGGAGGTGTTGGCTGAAATCAGCGCTATCGAAGCCAAAAAGGATTTCAGTAATCCGCGATATATGGAATTGCTCATTCCTCATTATTATCGGGAGCATCTCTGCCGGCTTGAAGAGTGGCCTGATGGTTTTAACCGGGCCATGAAACATGTCAATGGTGAAGTATACACGTTGATGCAGGGACCCAGTGAATTTCGCGTTAGTGGCCGCCTCGCCAAATGGGATATCAAAGACAGACTCAAAGAAATTTCAGTCCCTACCTTGATGATCGGCGCAAAGTATGATACCATGGATCCAAAGGCGATGGAAGAACAAAGTAAACTCGTGCAGAAAGGCCGCTACCTCTATTGTCCCAACGGAAGCCACCTGGCCATGTGGGATGACCAGCAGGTGTTTATGCGTGGGGTGATCACCTTCATCAAGGATGTTGATGCAGCCCGAATATAGCATGTCCTATGGCATCCTAACCATTAGAATGGAAGAATTTTTCGTTTTCGAAGCAACGATTCAAATGATCTTGGCATCTGATTAAAATGCAGGTCGTAACTTAAGCCTGCATTATCCGAACATTAAACCATAGTATTCATGGGGAAGATCCAGACGATCATTGAATCACACAGCATACGCGTTTTTATGATGCTGATCTGGTTTGGATATACTTCCGGTCACACACAGAATATATATGATGCCAGGCAGTCAGTCATCCTGGAGGCATCGATTCAGGACAATCCGCCCGTGATTATAGTAAACTGGTTAGCAGATACAGCTAATGGAGGCTATACCATTTGGCGGAAAGCGATCACGGATCAATCCTGGGGTGATAGTCTTGTCATACTGGGAGCCACAAGTACTTCATGGGCTGATACGAACGTAACAGTAGGTATTGGCTATGAATATCAGGTACTTAAAAGTCTTCCGGCATTTCCATATAGTAAAGGCAACAAAAATACTGGTGCCGGATATATGTATGCGGGTATTCAGTTGCCACCCGTGCATCATCATGGATCATGCCTGGTCGTCATCGACAGCACTTTTAAAAATGCACTTTCCCCAGAGGTACTTCGATTGATAGCAGATCTCGAAGGGGATAGCTGGCATGCACATGCCATCTACGTGGACAGAAATGATTCGGTGCAAATTGTAAAATCTTACATAAGGGCATGGGCTGAAGAAAACCCCGATACGCACCAGGCCGTATTTCTGTTTGGGCGAGTACCAGTGCCGTATTCGGGAGATATCGCGCCTGACGGACATCATAGTGACCACAAAGGGGCATGGCCGAGCGATGCATATTATGCCATCTTCGATGGTGCATGGACAGATGAGACCATCAACAATACCACTGCGGCCAGTTCGCGAAATGACAACAGGCCAGGCGATGGCAAGTTTGATAACAGTAAGTTTCCAGCGCTGGCTGTGCTGCAGGTTGGCCGTGTTGACTTTAGCAATATGAATAAATTTCCTGAATCTGAAGAACAGTTATTGCGCCGATACCTGGATAAGGATCATGCGTGGCGAATAGGCAAGATACCGATGGAGGAGCGAGGGATTGTTGACAATAATTTTCCCGCTAGTCTTGAAGGGCTGGGACAGTCGGGTTGGAGAAATTTCGCACCGATGTTTGGCATCCAAAATGTCAAGGACCTGCCTTACAGACAAACACTGACGAATCAATCTTACCTGTGGTCCTATGGTTGTGGAGGAGGCGGACCGGAGAGTGCATCCGATATTTCCAGCACGACCAATTTTACAACAGATTCATTACAGACCATTTTCACCATGTTGTTTGGTTCTTACTTTGGGGACTGGGATTATCCAAATGATTTTCTGAGAGCCGCCATTGGTTCACGAACATGCCTGGCCAGCACGTGGGGCAACAGACCTAATTGGTTGTTTCATCACATGGCTCTGGGTGAACATATTGGCTATTCAGTTGCCGTGACTACCAACAATCGAGGGTTATATACGCCAACCTTTTATAGTGAATTTGTGCATACTGCGTTGATGGGTGATCCAACATTGCGCATGCATGTTCATCCACCAATTGAAAACTTGATGGTAAGACAGGCCGGGTTGCATGTGCAGTTGGATTGGCAAGATATCGTAAGTTCCCTGGGCTATTTTGTCTATCGAAAAACAACTACTGACAGCACCTTTCAATTGCTCAATCAGATTCCTATGACGGTTACGACTTATACAGATGCATGTCCGGCGGAGGGTATTATTACATACATGGTACGCAGTATGGAATTGCGCTCCGGTGGCAGTGGCTCTTATTATAATCTGAGTGCCGGTGTGACTGCCTTTATCCTGAATACGCCGTCGACCATTGAAGTGGGGGCAGAAATTTTAATGGCTGATGCGGGACAATCGAATGGATCCATCGCACTCCATCCCCAGGGTGGATGTGAGCCTTACAGTTATAGTTGGGATACGGGTCAGATTTCATCCTACATTACAGGTCTAAGCCCTGGTGAGTATTGTGTTACGATATTTGATTGCCTGGGTTGCACTCAACCCTATTGTGCTACGATCGAAGTCAGCAGTGGTGCTCATTACAAGTTGCCGGGGCTCCTGACCTCCAGCCTTTACCCAAATCCAGCAGGAGATCAGGTGACCATTGATCTTCGATTTAATAGTTATCAGCAGCTCCGATTTGAAATAGAAGATATATACAGCAGACAAGTTGATCATCAAACGCATGCTGGAAATGAAATACAATTCGCCTGGGACATCAGCGCATTGCCTGCAGGCGTTTATCGGATGCTTATCCGCACTACAGAAGGTATTCTGGTACTACCTTTTATAAAAAACTAAAATGATGCTGCGCGGCTTTTGGATGAGCATGAGTATGTCGAACCAAGGTTGGTGAGCCGCAGCACAAGGATGAGCGTGAGTATGTCGAACTATCGTTACTTTTTCGGCAATGGTAAAAGTAACATATCTGGCATGGCATGTCTGCCCCTACGTGTTCCAAATTTATTTTGAACACTTGCGAAACCAAAGAGTTTGAGAAAATGTGCTAATTTGACAGTCCTTAAAATCCTTAGGCTTTTCTCAAAACTCAAGGCATATGGCGTACCCGATTGAAATCATCCTGAATCGTCAATTAGCTGATTGCCTTGCTATACCCGTGTTTATCACAGATACGGTTGGCAACCTCCTGTTCTATAACGAACCCGCGGAGGAGATTCTGGGAAAGCGCTACCAGGATACCGGGGAAATGAAGGTGGAAGAATGGTCGACTATCTTTCTGTCTAAGGATGAGGTTGGTAAACTGCTAGAGCCGGAAGACCTTCCATTGGTCAAGACGCTGTTGAATCAACTGCCTTATTTTAAAACTTTCTGGATTGAAAGCCTGAAAGGGAAGTCCGAAAAAATATCCGTTTCCTCATACCCTATTATCGGCAGGGCCGGCATTTTTGTCGGCGCCGTAGCTATTTTCTGGAGGCCCTCTGACGAATGAAGATTACCTTATGGGGCGTACGTGGATCCATACCCACCTTCAACCCCAGTACGAGAGTGTATGGAGGCAACACCTCTTGCATCGAAGTGGAAGAAGACGGCTGTATCCTGGTGCTGGATGCAGGTAGTGGGATCACCAACCTCAACTTCAGCGATAACCTTGAGTGCAACAGGATCGACATCTTGCTGACGCATCTGCATATTGACCATATCCAGGGCCTTAGTTTTTTCAAACCTTTGTTTGATCCTGACAAGAAAGTGCATATCTGGGGACCGCGCACCCATGCACACAGCCTTATCGCCAGACTGGGTCGTTATTTTTCACCTCCGTTGTCCCCTTTTTATTTTCGCGACCTGACATGTCAACTGGAAGTGCATGAAATAGAAAACAGTTTTTTCGAGATTGGTCCCTTTACCATCCAGTCCGCTTATGTGATTCATCCCGGACCGACAGTTGGATATCGTATTACGTCCCGGAGTGGTGTATTTACTTATATCCCTGATCATGAACCCGCCTTAGGCCGCAGCGGATTAAATCATGATATTCGGTGGTTGTCAGGTAGCGAGTTGGCCTTCGAAGCTGACCTGTTGCTACATGATGCGCAGTATACAGCTGAGGATTACAAGGTGAAGCAAGGATGGGGCCATAGCACGATGGAAGATGCAGTGGCGTATGCCTCCCTCACAAAAGTAAAGCACCTGCTCCTCATGCATCATGATCCCACACATTCAGATGCACAATTGGATGCATGTTATGCGCAGTTAAAGGAAAAAACCTCGTATCCTTTTCCTTTTGAGATGGCTGTAGAGGGAACGGTGATTGAGCTTTAATAGAAAAAGGAAATTTATCGGGGGCGGATATAAGTCAGGGGGGTCGGGGGTGAATTGCATCCACCCCTGACTTATATCCACCCCTATAGTTTAGGAGTCTGATCTGTCGGGGGTGTATTGCATCCACCCCCGACCCCCCGACATCCATTATTATTCCGTAATTTGGCTCAGTGATATAAGGACAAGCAAAGCCCACAAACTTTATGTGGAAATGGTTCTTTACTTCATTAATCAGAGATCCTTGTTGTCAGCTCAGCCGGGTGATATGAACGACTAAAGAACCCGAAAGAGATCATGCAGGTCACGCCAAAGCTTTTACGAATTCTCAAATTCCTGGGAAAGGCACTGCTTGGCTTGTTATTAACTTTTGTCATTTTCGTCCTCTTCATCCACATTCCGGCAGTACAAAAAATAATCACCCGTAAACTTGCGGGCTATTTATCTGCAAAAACGGAAGCAACTGTTGACATTCAACGTATCAGATTTTCCTTGCCGGGGAGACTTATTGTCGAAGGTGTTAATGTAAAGGATCCGGCCCATCATGAGATCCTCAGCATTGGTAGCATGGAAGCCAACGCTCATATTTTCGACCTACTGAGAGGCAAGTACATTATAGATCAGATCAGCTTGAAAGATGTGCGTGCTGTCGTCATAGAGCAGGAGCAGGGATTGAATATACAGTTTATCCTGGATGCATTTCAATCGAAGGAAGTGCAGGAATCTTCTTCAAAAGATATAAAGCTTAACTTTAAAAAAGTGATGTTGGAGAACATTGCTTTTACCTATTCGTCTACGATCAGAGAAATGTCAATTGATGCCATACTTGGTGAGTTTTTAAGTGAGGATATTGATTTTAATACCAGCCCATTAATGCTCAAGGCGTCTAAAGTTTCCTTGCAAAATGCATCAGTAAAGGTGCTGTCTCCTGAGCGAGCGCCAGGGTTGATGACCACCGATACCATTATCAGGAAGACATATCTTACGCCAGATTTTGATTTGGATGTAGGTCTTGAAATCGCAGTGCTGGAGATCGGAGATACTGATTTTTCTTTCCACCGCCACCAGAAGGCGACTTCATCAAAGTTTGATGCAAATCACGTTGACATGTCGGAGATTCACATCAGCGCAAAAGATATCCTGATGCGCGAGGATACACTGGCTGCGGCATTGAGTGCACTTTCAGTAAAGATGCCTGGCTTTGAAATATCCGAATCAATGACCATTATCCAAATGAACAAGAATGGCTTCGAACTCTCCGGATTTCAACTGGCCTCAGGCACCAATACGCTAAAGGCGGACCTCAAAGGCTGGTATGATCGGGAAGCAATTGATTTCAAAGATCCCCTCAAGATTGAGATTAAAGCACATGGGCGAATCAAGCCAGATGACATGGCGTATTTTTTCGATGATTCTTTGATGGAATATGTGGCTCATTGGGATACTACGACATTATCCCTCGCAGGTAGTTATAGACATGGAGTAGGTGTCATAGAGACAATGATGCTGAATACTGGAAATAGTCAGGTTGACGTTTCCGGAACAGTGAGTGAAGTACTGGACATAGAAAAACTACAGTGGAAGGACCTGGTGATTCAAGGTTCAATCGGTCCAGATTTTAAAAGAACGATTAGACCCTTTCTTGGAAAAGTACAATTGCCTCCGGATATTAATTTACAAATGAATAGCTCTGGAACACTCAAAGCTATCACATTGGATGGAACAATGAATACAACATGGGGCGATCTACGTATGAAAGGTTTGGTGGCTCCTAAGGGCGATAATTTTGGCATTGACCTTGACCTTGCCGGGCAAGGGGTGAGCCCCGATGCATGGATGGATGTCCCCTGGCTTGGCAGGATTGATCTGACAGCAAGTGCACATGGTACTGTAGGCAGGTATCTTGATGCAGAGATCCATGGATACATCAGCACCATCCGTGTGCTGGATCATCCTATCCGTAAAATCACCTTTCAAAGCAATGTCACAAACGATTCCTTACATACGGATGTGATCATTGATGATCCTGACTACAAGTCTCATCTCATGGCTGCTATTTCGCTAGCAGAACCGATGAGGATCAAAAGTGAAATAGAGATGGCTGAGTTCAATGCAGGCAACTTTTTGAACCTGGACAGTACTTTTTTAATGACCGGAAATTTCAGGACTGACGTCAGCCTGTCCAGCTCAACCATTGAAGGATATATAACTGGTGATAGCGTCAGGATCAATAGCGGATCTGATGCGTATATGCTTGATTCGATGTATTTGGCCGGATTGCTTTCGCCCCTCGCCAGTCGCATCGACTATCGTGCTGATGATGCGATCATCGCGATAGAATCAAACTTTGATCTGTTGGCCTCCCAGGAAATGTTGGAAACCTTGGCAAAGGGAGTTTTGAATTCACCGGATAGCCTGATGACATCCACAGGTACAAGGACGCTCAATATTGACCTGCAACTCAACGGGCCAGGCATTTTTCATGCATTGGGCATGGATGTCAGTGACTTTGACACGCTCCTCGTCAAGGGTGCTATCGATGAGCAAAAACAAACGGCAGAGCTGATGGCTTCTTCCGCCAATTTCACAGGCTATGGTATATCCCTGGATTCATTCTATACACATGCTACAGCGAATGGAGGAGTAGTAACAGCAAGTATGGAAGCCGACAATGTGTTTTATTCGACGACGGATATAGGTCATATCGATCTTGACATGCACACCAACAGAGATACCGTAGTTGCCAGTCTTTTATTTTCAAGAGATACCAGTGCCTATCTTGATTTTCAAACCAAACTATTACCCAACAGGCAGCGTATACTGATTTATCCCCAAGCTTTGAAGGCCTATGACATGGAGTATCGGTTTGGGTGGCATGCACCGATAATGGTCTCCGACAGCGGGGTTGTGTTTGATCAACTAGTGATCACACAGGATAAGATGCAACTCAGTCTAGATGGTGATCTCAACGCCTTTGATATAGATTTCAGAAACATCGACC
Organism: Saprospiraceae bacterium; assembly: GCA_034439675.1. Lineage (GTDB taxonomy): Bacteria > Bacteroidota > Bacteroidia > Chitinophagales > Saprospiraceae > Opimibacter. Next base: position 11,068 of record JAWXAW010000168.1, read on the forward strand.
TTACCAAACTCAATCAACTATACTTCCATGACTCGACAGTCATCCAAGCAGGTCATCTCAATGGCATGGTTTCTTACATACGTGATCAGCAGCTCAATCTCAAGGCAGATGTGGATAGCCTGATCCTGTATCATTCAGCGCCTATGACGATCACTGCCACAGCGGTCAAAGAGGGTAATGAAGAAGTGCCGTTTAATTTCCTGCTGACGAATACATCCAACCGCGTCAGCGCGGAGGGTAGATACTTTATGGATCAAAGGAAGATCGATGGTGCTGTATTGGTGGATGTACAAGACCTGGCATTATTTTCATTTTTGGTCACCGATGTATTGAGTGAAATGCATGGAAGTATACAAGGTGAAGCAAAGATCAATGGCCCGATTGCTAATCCTGATGTCAAGGGAAAGGTGAGGTTTGTCGATGCCGGGTTTACCACCGCCGAGCCTGCATTGATCTTTAATATTGATGATGATGTCATCTATCTTGATACGACCGGGTTGTCATTTAAAGATTTTACAGTCTATGATGAGGGACATCATCCATTGACGATCAGTGGCCATCTGGATATCACGGATTTACCGGCGTATGCATATGACCTGCAGATCAAGACGGATGCGTATACTCTCATGAATACGCCTGAATCTTCAACACATCAACTCAAAGGCCTCCTCGATATCAGGGCGGATGTAAAGATGAAGGGCAATGATAAAGACACCTATGTTGATGCTACGATCCATATAAATGATATCACTAGTCTCATTTATGTTGTCGAAGATGAAGACATTGGTTTGCTGAATACAGAAGGCATCATCGAATTTGTGGATCCCGGACAATTGCTTGATTCGACAGGACGTACTGAATCAGCGAGTTATTATGATTCATTGGTGGCCACCTTGCCGGATTTCAATCTGACTTCAAATATTCACATCCGAAGCGGGGCTAAGATCAAGATCATCACCAATGAGCAATCTGGAGATTACCTCGAAGCCTCAGGTGTGGCAGACCTTGATCTTATGTATGACCGGACTGGTGTACTTAAACTCAATGGTGAATATATAGTTGACAGAGGTTTGTACCGCGTATCTTTTTACGACCTCGTCAAGAAGAATTTTGAGTTGACCAAAGGATCCTCCATCACCTGGCGGGGAAGTCCTGAGAACGGAGATCTGAGTATCACTGCCGAGAACAGAATTGCCTCGAATTCCATTGGTCTGATCGGAAATGAAGTGGCTGAAAATGAACAAACCATTTATAAGCATTCGCTGGAGTATATCCTAGGCATACATATCAATGGCACAATCGAAAGGCCTATCGTTTCTTTTTCACTGGATCTTCCCAAGGAGGATAGGGCCAGCTTTCCTGTCTTGGCGAGCAAGCTGGACCGCATGAAACTTCCTGAGTTCCAGTCCGAACTTAATAAGCAGGTGTTTGGTCTCCTGGTCCTGGGTGGGTTCCTGCCTGAGACCAGTGGTGCTGATGTCGACCAGGGTCTGATCGCCACGACCGCTCTGTCGAATAGTGTCAATGGTTTGCTGGCCAGCCAGCTAAACCGTTTTGCAGGTCAGTATATTAAAGGGGTGAACATAGATGTTGGACTTCAATCGTATAGTGATTATTCAGCACCGGGAGGGAAGACAAAGACCTCGTTAGATTTCAAAGTTTCCAAAAGTATCCTCAATGAGCGATTGTCCTTTGAGATCGGTGGTGATTTTGATATCAACTCGGATCAATCCGGAGGTAATACCGGCGATAATTACAGGGGAGATTTAGCCATCATTTATGACCTCACCGGTAATGGCGATAAGGTTATCAAGCTATTTAACAATGAAACCTATGATATCGTCTACCAAGAAATTCGGAATACCGGTATTTCCTTAATCTTCATCCGGGATTTCAACAAAGGCGAGAAAAGAAAGCGAAAGGAAAAATGATCAGATCAACTTCATATCTCTTGGTAGTAGGGGGCATCCTGACATTGACAGGGTGTACGGGGATGAGGTATGTCTCATCAGCAGATCCTCTTTTTACGGGCAACGAGATCGAATTTGAAATCAAAAGTAAGGTTAACAGGGAATTATCCCCTGCAGTCCAAAGTGTATTGAAACCTGCACCCAATAACAAGACCCTTTGGATGCGACCTGCATTGGCACGCTATAATATGCTTTCAGATACTGCAAAGACTAAGAAATTCTGGAAAAATAAAATTGCTCCCCCTGTACTGCTTTCGCAAACCAATCCGGTGCAGGTCTCCGCGGCGATTCATAACAGGCTGTTTCATGCCGGATATTTTAACAACACCATCCTTACTGATACTATTTTTTCAGGGCTTCGTAAAGTAAAATACAAGTACACCATTACCATCCAAGAACCTTATCGAATAGCTGCCGTTAATTTTCCGAAACCGCAGAATGAGCTGACGCAAAAGATTAGCGACTTGCAAGGGGAGTCCTTGCTGAAGACAGATGATATCTATTCGCTCGAAACGGTAAAGAATGAGCGCATCAGGATTGACTATGAACTGAAAGAACAGGGATATATTTATTTCAGTCCAGATTTTATCCTCGTCAAAGCCGACTCCGTGTCCGGCTATCATCAGCTCCATACACAGATTACCGTAAAACCGGAAACACCACCGGAATCAAGAAAGGCCTATACGATCCGGAATGTCTATATCCATGATGATAATGGACTGGATAGTCATCTGACAGATACCATTCATCGGGATAGCTATTTTCTGATTTCACAAACCAATTCGCTCAGCTTTGACGCGCTCCTGCAAGGCGTCTTTCTCAAGCCGGGCGATCTCTATGCACGATCCAATGCATTGCACACGATCCGTTATCTCAATGAGTTACCTATCTTCAGAAACGCCAATCTCAAATTTTTACCGGATGAGGAGACGGATCAACTGGACGTTATGCTTTACTTGTCGCAGCGAAAGCGATTTGCCTATACCGCTGACTTCAATACAGTATTCCGGTCTACTAATTATTTCGGCCCCGGGATCATCTTCAGTTATACAGATCGTAATGCCAACAAAGGGTCGGAGCTGCTGAAAATAAACCTGCGTGGATCATTTGAAATGCAGATCATAGAGGGTGATTTCAATCCTGCATACCAGCTGGGACTTGATATCAACTACCTGATGCCGAAATTCTATCCGAAGTTTATATTTAATGCTACTACTAAAAACCTGCCGCAGACCAGCATAGCTGCAGGATATAATCTCTTCAACAGGCTTGACCTGTACCGGTTAAATTCCATTTATGGCAACTTTGGGTACCGCTGGAGTAAGACAGACCGGATGCATCATTCCTTCAATCCACTTGAAGTGACGTTTACGAAGTTGCCGGAGGATTCGAAATCCCAAGATTTCACAGATTTCCTCGAAGAGAATCCGGGAGTAAAGCGAAGCTTTGATGAGCAGTTTATTTTAGGTGCCGGATATGATTTCACCTATGATCCTGCCGGAGGACGCCGTAATGATTTTTATTTCCGGGGTGGCATTGACGCCGCGGGCAATGTCCTGAATGGCTTGTATGCAGCTACAAATGCAACGAAGGATTCGTTGGGCAGATATTCTTTTCTGGGCGTGCCGTTTTCGCAATACATACTTACACGTATAGATCTGCGCTATAGCTTTGTGTTCAATCAGGAATCAAGCCTGGTCACGCGTTTTAGCACAGGGGTTGGCATTCCGTTGGGCAATTCGCAGTCCCTTCCGTATATCAAACAATTTTATGTTGGGGGTACCAATAGTCTGCGCTCCTTTGTCGCCAGGTCGTTAGGTCCGGGCAGTGAAGTGCCGCCGGAGGGGTATAATGATCTGACGGGAGATATCCGTATAGAAGGTAACCTTGAGTACAGGTTTAAGTTGTCCGGCAACCTCAAAGGCGCATTGTTTATGGATGCCGGGAATGTCTGGCTTTTCAATGAAGACCCGTCACGACCGGATGCTAACTTCCGGTTCAATACATTCCTGGAGGAGGTAGCGATCAGTGGCGGCTGGGGCTTGCGATGGGATTTTGATTTTATTGTGGTGCGGGTTGACTTTGCCTACACCCTGCGGACTCCATACCTGGCGCAGGGAGAGCTCTGGATAGATGAATTTAATTTCTGGAGGCCTGCTATTAATATCGCTGTAGGATATCCTTTTTAAAATTTTATGTACTTCGAAATGGCCTGGTCAGGCTCTTGCAGGAGCGCTGCAGAGAGCGGAGCCGAACTGTTTGCTCATGCAGCCAAGAAAATTCAATAGGGTATCTCTATTTGAATTCTAGTGGGGATTCATGTAGTTGCATATTGGCTATTCCTTTTGCGTCGATCCATGTCTCATTCTGCCCCCAACCCCCCGGACGAGGCTCCAGTATGATTTTGAAATACCCGGTATATTGGATATTGGTTACTTCCATAAGGAAGCATCTGTCTCCGGACATTCCTTCTTACTTTTCCTTGGTTATTCGATATTGGTTATTCCTATAAAGCAGCATCTGTATCCGGAAAGCCCTTTGCCACGTTTTGCCCCCAACCTCCCGAACGGGGGTCTAGTATGATTATAAGGTACCTTACTAATGGCTATTTGTTATTTCCATGTGAGAACAACTGTCTTGACATTCCTCCTAACTTTTCCTTTGGTAGTGGTTATTCCCTATTTGTAAACAGTAAAAACTGTCTCTCTGCGCTGTTTTGCATTTTATAGTTTGGCAAGGTAACCGACTGTAAGATAGTTCATCAGTAATTGTTTTAGAATTTTTATGATTAGGTATAGTGCTTGAAAAGCTTTACGTGAAAGGCAGTGGTATACAAATAAAGTTGATTAAGGTGCTATAAAGTTTGCTTTAAATTTTCTTTTTAATTTATACAAAACAAAAATATTTCAATCAAATTCATATTTAACGGAATTGTATATTAGTGAAACATGGCAAAACGTATTTGTTGTTTTATTCGCACTTCTATTCTTCTGGGGCATTCAGCCAAACCAAAGACGTGGTTGACATCGCTATTGGATCAGTAGATCACACAACGCTTGAAGCTGCTGTTAAAGCTGTAGTTTTAGTTACCACATTAAAGGGAGCAGGGCCGTTTACCATATTTGCTCCTACGAATGCAGCTTTTGATAAGTTGCCAGCTGGAACCATAACAAATTTAGTAAAGCCCGAAAACAAAGCTCAGTTGACTAAGATTTTAATCTACCATGTGGTAAACAGAAATTTGGATGCCTATGCCGTGGTAGCCGCTATCAAAAAAGGAAAGGGAAAAGCTGTTTGAATAACGCTTAGTGGTGGAAAATTGACTGGATCTTTAGAAGAAGATAAGGATAAATTGACTGGTGAGTCTGGCAATTCGGTTTAGGTAGTTGTTGCTGATTTAAAAGGCAGTAATGGTCTGGTACACGTAATTGATGGAGTTGTTCTTCCTAAGCAAGAACATTCTACTCACGATTAAAAGCACTTTGAAGAAATTCAAGGAGCTTTTACAGGTCTTCATTTTGGTAAAAACCTACAGATGAGGCAGCCTAAGGATATAGATAACTGCAAAGGCAGCAGCTAATCGGGTAGGCAGGCCCCGCCAGTTCCCGATAGCTATCAGGACAAACGAGGAATCCAGAGTGGGTGGGTG
>JAWXAW010000169.1:0-57711 GCA_034439675.1 Saprospiraceae bacterium
AATTCCTAGCTCCTAATTCCTAGCTCCTAATTCCTAACTCCTTGTTCTTACCTCCTATTTCCTAGCTCCTATTTCCTAGCTCCTATTTCCTAGCTCCTATTTCCTAGCTCCTATTTCCTAGCTCCTAGCTCCTATTTCCTAGCTCCTATTTTACAATCGTCACATCACCAGTAACAAATTCAGATTTCCCATCTTCAAAATCGAGTCTTGTACTGAATGCATATACACCTGGTTGCATAGGTTCGCCTTTAAACTTACCATCCCAGCCTTCACCCTCGACATTTGGAAGGATATCAATCTTTTCAAATACCTGATTTCCCCAGCGGTCAAATATCTTCAGGTAACCAATATTGATCAAATTGAATCTGCCCCAGATATTAAAATAATCGTTGACCCCATCACCATTTGGAGAGAATACATTCGGTATATAATATATTTTCGGTACGACGACCGTGAGTCGCATAGAATCTGTAGCATCACATCCGGAAGTATCGACAATCATCGAAGTAATCGTTGTGCTGGAAGAAGCAATAAAAGTGATCGTGGGACAACCCGGGCAATTAATCGTTCCTTCTCCATTTGTCCAGTTCATACCTGCAATAGCCCCAGGTGTCAGATTAGTAATGTTTGAAATGACTACAGAATCCATGGCTCTTACTGTCATATCCGGTCCAACACTTAGCGTGACTTGTGCCGGCTCTGTAACTGTATATGATGTTACAAACGAACAACCATTCTGATCTGAAACCGTCAGCGCATAGATGCCCGGACCAAGATTTGTAAGATTAGTACCCGTCTGCACCGTTCCTGACCATACATATGTGTATGGCGGCAAACCTCCTATGATTCCACTTATAGTAATGCTACCATTATTATCTCCATTACAAATCACATTAGTCGCGCTTGCATTAACGGCATCTATGATTTCATCACTCTCGGGTACAAACACATCTTCACTATTCTGGCAGCCATTATTTTTATTGTCAATGGTGAGGGTATATGTTCCACCCTGTGATATATCAATGTCAGAACCAGTATTATCGCCTACGATAGTACCATCGATTGTAGTCCAACTCAAATTGTAGTCAGCGACAGGGCCCCCCAGCATTGATTGTGCACTTGAAATGGACGTATTACAGTCGATCGTATCACCTGCTGTCAGTATGATGCTAGCTACAGCTGTATCTATTCCTATATCTACCCTGCCGGAACTTTGACAGCCGGTCAAAGTGTCTCTGACGATGAGATTATAGGCTCCATCCTTGTTGGCGGTTATAAAAATTCCGTCAGCTGGCCCCACGATGTTACCATCAGGAGTTGTCCAGATGTAGATGATATCAGGTCCCGTTGTTGATGCACCACCTAACGTAAAACTTAAACTATCACAGGTAATGGTTTTGTCAGGTCCCGGATCGCTAGTAGGAATATTTGAATCCTGACCCACTGCAACTGATATAGAATCAACACAACCTGATATCGTATTTGTTACCAGTAATTGATATACCCCGGGTGCAACAGCTTCAACAATAGGTGAAGTCTCACCTGATCCAATCACGCCAACATCTGTTGTCCACTGATAGCTTAATGGTGCTCCGGATGAACCGCTACCATCAAGGAAGATTGATCCTGCAGCACAGGTGATAATAAGATCAGTGTTGCTGATAAATGCACCTGGTACATCATAGACGTTGACGGTTACACTTTCAACAAAATCGCATCCATCGTCATTATAATTGTAAGTGATCTGATGCGCTCCTGCACCGGCTATCGCTGGATCAAATCTGCCAGTGGTTACATTCGTTATACCGTTGCCTGCCCATGTGCCACTACCCGCTCCATTGGTCACTGTGACTTCCATACTAAACGATGAGGTGCCTGGATAGAGACAGATATCATCTACTGGCGTTATAGCTATCACCGGTGCTGGACACAGGCGTGCAATACATTGTAAGGTATCTCTTCTGTCAGGACAAGGTCCGGCAGATATACTGATGATTTCAATTTCTACAATATCTCCAGGCGTGAGTCCGGTAAAATCAAGACTATCTGTTCCTACAGGTGTTCCAACCGGTCCTACAAGGGTATTGACTGCATGTCCGAAGGCAGCCGGATCAACTATCCACGAAAAAAGAATACCGCTGGTATTCGGACTGCAGTTGATAACTGGTGCATTGAGGGTGGCAATAACATTAGTTACATGCGAAATGATATCAGATGAACAGCCATTCTCACTCACCTGCAATCTTATGGTTTTTGAACCAGCCGTGACCCAATCCAACTGGTAAGGCCCAGCTCCTGCACCTGCAATTACATTGGCAGTTCCAAAGTCAAAATCATAAACCGCACCTGCTGACCCATTACCTGTGTAGGTAAGTCCTGCTGCATCTGAAATACAGATGACAGGATCAAGCACAAAGTCAGCTGTCAGCGAATCAAATACTGTAATAAGGTATGGCTCCGTAAATGGACATCCATTGACTGTAGCCGTAAACGTGACTTGGTGCGCTCCAGCAGTTGCAACCTTTGGATCAAACAATCCCAGAACAGGGTCGATGATCCCCGGACCAGCCCAGATGCCTGGATCTGGATTTCCATTGACAAGGGCATCAAGATCGATGATGGTGGGATTATTCAAACATGCACTATCCTGGCCTGAAAGAATGATGACCGGCGGAGGACAATCTTCAGCAGTACAACTAGCCATGACTACTATATCGGGACATGGTCCGGCACTAACTACCGTAAGCGTTATATTGATAATTGTCCCCGGCGTCAATGAACCCACAAACCACTCACTGGTAGCTGTCGGTACAGGTGCACCGTTATTGATGGAAACCAGATAACCACTTGAACCTGCTACATCATCCCATTCAAAAAATACGGAATTAATGGTTGATGAACAGTTGACCACCGGTGGCTGCATCGTAGTAACGGTTACAATACCTGAGTTGTAAGCAGTATCACACCCAGGTTCGATCACTGTTAGATTTATTACTTTATCTCCGGGTACAGCCCAGCTTACTGTGTAGGGTCCGAGTCCGGAACCCATCAGTGTGGTTGGATTGTCAAAATCCCAGATGACTTCTGCAATCGCACTGGCTGATCCGGTAAAGGTGACAATGTTCGACTGATCGGCACAAACATCAAGATCATAGGAAAAATCCGCAACAGGGGTTTGCTGGATATCCACCATAAAACAGAATGGAGGACCGTCACCACATTCATTTGTTGCGTATACACATATTTCTGCAGGACCTGATGCAGAGAAATCAAATTCAGCAATAGAAGAATCATCCTGGTAGATCGGTACATTGGATGGTCCACTCCAGTTATATGTAAAAGGATCTTCAAAGGGATCAACAATTACTTCGAAGAAAACACCTGATTGTGCACAAACTAAGGTATCTGTAAATCCTAGGTTCGGTGGATCTGGTCTGAAATCTTCTGCATTAAAAGCAAATGTTTCCAATGGGAAGAAGCAAGAACCAGCCTGTGTAATCACTTCAATGATCACATCAAACACGCCTCCATCGAGCGTATTCAATTGCGTTTCAGTTGATATGAGTACGCCAGTTTCATACCATTCATACTCGATATCGGCATTGGAAGGGAGTAATTCCTGAATTAAAACAGTGAGTACAAACTCTCCATTTTCACAGGTCAGTTCTATGAAAGCATCAAGCGCTGCAAGGGTCAAATTTAATTCGGCAGTAGAATCACAACCATTTAATCCCATGCCTGGGTATTCTAGATCATAGGTGCCTGCATCATCGTAAAATTCTCCTTCATAAAAAAGAGATTCCTGACAATGAAGTGTATCCAGTATGCCTAGAGGGACCTCAGGATATTCCTCTACCACCCAACTGCTATCAAACGAGCAACCCTCGGCTGTATTAAAGTTTTGAAAATATTCATCAGGTCCTGAAATCGTAACTGATCCCCAATTGAATGGAAACTCTTCTGGACAGAATGTCTCTGGAGGCTTAACTTCATCAGGTATTTCATACACTTCCACTTCTACACATAGTTCAAAGTCGGCTGTATCACATCCGCTGAAAGCTCTGACACAGATTTCATACATACCAGCTGGCACATCAGATGGAACATCGAGTGTAAGTTCCGGATCTATTGTTTCAATCGTATCTCCATCCCATTCCGGCACCCACCAATATCCATGCGCATTCTCAACTTCAGGAGAGGCTGTCAGCATAAGGTTGTTGTAGCCCTGGCAAACATACGTTGGATCTGCTTCAACTGTTTCAAGGTCATTGGCTAGTTGCGGCGTGAATACACCTGTAGCCTGTTCAATGGTATAGTCGCACTGCGAACCAGCACTTCCATCAAATACCAGGTAGTAAATTTGTCCAACAACCAAACCCGTAGCGGAAAGTGTAAACGTACTACCTTCAGGTGAACCGGGGTTACAATCCAGCACCTCATTGGCTCCGGTCCATGGACAAGCATTTACGATGGCTGCCTGAAGTGCATTTTGACCACCTGAACACTGCCCTACCATAACCTGGAAAAAAACGTCCGGGAAAATTGGAATGAATTGAAAGTATTGAGGATTGTGAATGGCCGTATTGGGACCACACCACCCGGTATAAGAACCATCAGGTTGATTCTGCTCAGTTGCATCACAAAGATCATTGAGACAAACCAATGGAGCCTCCTGGCAGGTAGCGCCACCTTCTTCCGGGTTACACTGACCATAGGTGTTAACAGCAGAAAAGAGGAGACTGAGGTAAATAAAAAAACCTGAAACCAGGTGTGATTTGGGTGAAACCATGCTTCTACTTGTTTTACAATTCATTTATTCTTGCAAGGTTAAATATATAAAAACATATCATCACCGCAGACGCAATCTTGATTTGCTAGGGCGATGCCTTTTCTTACAGATACGCAACCATAGGAATACGCTTACCGGATGACCGTAATATTTCCGTGATACACTTCAGATTTTCCATTAATCAACTGTACCTCAAGGATATAAGGAAAAACTCCAGGATTGGCAAACTCCCCTGTTGATGTCAATCCATTCCAGAATATACCTTCATCAGCGGGATCAAAATCTGTATGGCCGAAAACAGCATTTCCCCACCTGTCAAAGATGACCCATTGCAACACACGTTCTATCCCTGGGGAAGCATTTACGCGGACTTCATCATTGACCCCATCCCCATTTGGTGAAAAGATATTAGCAATGTAATATTTGCCCTTTTCAAGGACGAAAACCACAACCTCATCAGATTTGACACATCCACTCTGCGACGTGAGCTGATAGGTATAGGTAGTGGTCTCAAGAGGGCTTACTTCAAAAACCGGGCAATTGGAACAAAGTGTGACATCATTTGAATCCCATTGATCTGTCAAAATATCCACGGGCGCAAGGTCTGTCATCCCTGAAAGCTCGATACTTTCCCCCAGATGGATTTCCAGATCAGGTCCGGCATCAATAGAAAATAAAAAAGATTGTGCTATGATTACTGTCGTGTCAAAAACACAGTTTTCCGCATCGGAAACTTGCAGAATAAACGTCCCGGCTTCAAGCCCATCAAAAACAGGACTGGATTGTATTGTTCCCCCATTCAGCTGATACTGCAAGGGTGATAATCCTCCTTCAAGATCAGTTATCGTGATGGAAGCATTTTCATCACCACTGCATTCTGGAGGAGTAACTGCCAGGTATGCAAGTGTTATAGCATCTGGATGTTCAACCAGTAATATGCTATCTCGTGAGATGCAGCCATTGTCAGTTCGCACGATGGTCAGATAATAATAGCCTGTGTCCCTCACCTGAATCTGAATGATCGAAGGGTCACTTAATATAATGCCGGTACCAGTCGTCCATGAAAAGACCAAGGGTGATGGTGTTGATCCAGAGGCATCCAACGTAACATCCCTTGTCTGGCAGCGAATCTCCCCGATAGCCGCTATTTGAGGTACAGGTGGCAAAGTGTCATACGGCACAGTGATCGTATCTCTCGTCTCACATGCATTTGGACCACTGACAGAGGCTATAAAAGGGCCGGGTTGCATAACCTGCATTGGTGAGTTTGTACTCAAGGTATCTCCATTCAGGTCCACCCATGCAATAGTGAATTGCGGGATATCAATCTGCACGGATACAGGAACAAGTGTTTCAGCACAGGTAAATGTATCGGATGTCAATGAAATGACTGGATACTGCACAGGTGCAAGGATCACTGTATCATAGGCCACACATCGGTTATATCCACTTAACTGGACAGTATACGTTCCTGAAAGATTAACCATTACGAATGAATCTGTGGAGATCAACTGATCGCTCTGGTCAAACCAACTATAGGAAAGTATTGAATCAACCGGAAGCACATTGATCTCTGCTGGTTGATCACAACGCAGTGAATCGGCCATCAGGTTGTATATCGGCGTCTGAAAATTGCTGTCAACGATGATATCATGTTCTGCAGGACATCCATTCACGCCGAAAGCAGAAAGATGATATAACCCGGCTTCATTAACACTGATGGTTTCACCTGCTGACAAGATAATTCCAGGCCCACTCCATTGATATGCTGAAATGGAATCCAGCGATTGTGAAATGATCTGAACAGTATCCTGACAAGTCAACGTATCGGTTTCCAGAATCAAAAAAGGCTGAATCGTATCAAATGGAATATGAATATACCATGTACCAAGGCATCCATTTGGACTTATGCCAATGAGCCTGTGTTCGCCCGACAAGCCGGACATCAGTGTTGGGCCCTGCACTACTGAAAGATCAGGCAACTCCCAGTACACCGTCGAATATGTAAATCCCGACAAAGGGACAAATTGGAGTTCGGCAATAGGATCAAGACAGGTGATGGTATCAGTTGTATATCCAAAAGAAGGAGTTCTCGTATCTGTGGGAACAGAAACCTGAGCGGTGACAACACAACCCGTATTTGTATCTGTCATCTCTACCATGTAAATGCCTCCGGTAGTGACTTCAATCATCGATTGATCATCACCAGTTCCGGAATAATTAATCCAGTCAAATATGTCCGCATCTGGCGCAATCACACCAATAGCAACTATAGTGGTAGAACACGTTATCGTATCTGAAAAAACCTGATAATCAAAAATATCATCTCCCTTGTCTATGATCACGGAGGCTGAAGTCTGACAGCCATTTAGGGCTGTAACAGTACCTGTAAAAGTTCCTTCCTGATTGATCTGGATCGTCGAAAGTAGGCTGCTAAATCCTAACGGACCATTCCATGAATAGGTAACACCTGCTGATCCGGACGATACCGTCAAAGAAAGGAGTTCATTACAATTGAGAGTGTCTCTTGGTGAAATTGTAATATCAGGTATGCTAAAGTCGCCATCAAAAAAATAAGTACCTAACCTGGTACACCCGTTGGCATAGGTTCCCGTGAGTGTATACATACCCGAATCAGTAACATCAGGCCTCCAGTAATTAATGGAAAAACCATTTGGGCCACTCCATTGCCAAGCACTTAGGAGCTCCGGAATATTAGCCAGCGTGATGATGCTGTTCTGACAATTCTTACTAATGCTCACAATATTGATTGGAAAGGTGGTGGTATCAATACCGATGTCAACAGATCTCGATGTGGTGCAACCAACTTGATTTGTAACACTCAGGATATAGGCACCTGGAATTGAAACAGAAATATTGGGTTGAGTCGTATTAAATCCTCCCGGTCCGGTCCATAATATATTGGCATCTGATGGTATAAAAATCGGGTTGATATCAATCGTTGGCTGGTTACAGGTGATCGTTCCCCCTTCAAAAAAGACTTGCGGAAAACCCTGATCAGCTATGACAATACTGCTACCGGCACCTTCACAAACACCATCCGTTACAGCTAACAAATATTGGCCTGCCTGGTCCACGGTGACTGAGCTTGACGTTGTTGGAGAAGTTATATTCCCGGCATTCGTTGACCATTGGTAACTAAACGGTCCGGAAGCACCCGAAACGGTTGCGCTGATACTTACAGTGCCCATGCCACATGACAAGGTATCCGGGATGGTCAGTAAAACAGATAAAGGTCTGTCGCTGATCCGTATTTCAACAACCGTATCACACAAACCTGGACCGTCATGTGCCTGGTAAAAAAAACCGTCCGTAACGTAATCTTGCCCCCGATACGAAAAAACCTCGCCATTACACAAATTGCTCGTAACCACAACAGTATCTGGTTTCGAGCTGACGTCAACAGCGACGCAAGATGTGGTCAGCTGACCACAGACTACTCCATTGTCGATAGCCTGGACCAATGTAGCATAATCATTGGTGGATAACAATGCATCGACAGTGATAGCATCAGCACGTAAATAACTAAAACCGCAAATAGTATAGGAACCGGCAGGAGGTGTAAATGAAAAGGAGGTGCCATTTTGTAAAATCGAATTGCCTGACACCAAAAGATATTCGTAGGCATACAATGCAGGTGGAGGAATACTTCCTCCAAAAAAATACACCGTGATGTCTGATGACTGAATATTCTCACCAGAACATATACTAAATGAAGGAGGTGAAAGTATTCCGCTGTTGGCATTGCACTCAGTACATACCAGTCCTGCAGGATTACAAAACAGCAGTGTAACTGATGCTATCGTGCCAATCTGAAATTGATCATGATCTTCAACAATAATCTGCCATATCCCGTTTGCAGGTCCTGTGTTGAAATCTTCGAGGCAACCCGACTGAGGATGATAGGTTCCGTTATAGGGGGTGATGGCTTGCCATGCTTGCAAATTTGACCACATCGGCGTAAACCCGGGATCCGGATTGGCTGCTGAACCACAAGGCACAAAATCAATATTCCATACAGACAAATTGGTTACGGCAATAGCGGTTGTTGGATCTCCAATCAGTTGGACTACCGTGCCGGAAGGAGATATCAGGGTGATGGTGAGATCTCCAAGGTATTCATGAGTAAATTCAATTTCAACCCCACAAATACCTTGAGTAGGACTTGACAGATTGTTATCGAGAAGACCGGAGACGGCAAACTGGATTGCTATAACGTCATCATCCGGGATAGGAACTGACGAAGCAAGGGTGCACTGGCTGTATAGGCTGCACGTATACAGATGGCAGCAAAGTAGTGCTACTATCCTGCTGATATGGTTTATGGTGTGGTAGGTCAAATGCATTCTTCAGTTGTGTTTAATCCTGGGTCTGCAGATTTTTGGTGCACTGCGGTAAAACCGGAAAGACATCAAGAAAAAACGAAATTCATTCAAAGTTAGCCATTCCACGTATAACAAAGAGCCCTCCAATTTATGAGGAGGGCTCTAAAACAAGAGAAATGGGCAAGTAAACTCTTTACAGCATCAGTCTAGACTAAACAGATGCTCATGAGCCTATTATCTTACTATCGTTATGTCTCCGGCCAACTGATCTTCAAGGCCATCCCCATATACTATTTCAATTCGGTAGACATAGACTCCAGGATTGAGATTTTCTCCGGCAAACTTTCCATCCCATCCCTGGCCTGGAACATTCGGATCTATATCTGTTTTCCGGAATACAAGATCACCCCACCGTGTGTAAATTTCCATCAAGGTTATTTTCTGAACATCGGAATCGGTAAACAACGTAAAGAAATCATTAAACCCATCGCCGTTTGGACTGAAGACGTTTGGTATATAAACATCCCTCTTCCTGACGACGAGAAAACTAATGGCATCTTCATTGTAACAACCCCTTTCATCATAGGTCTCCAAGGTAATCGTACCAGCTAGATAAGCCTCCAGTTGAAGAACTGTACAATTCGTGCAGAGTATACTATCCCCCAGCTTCCATACGCTGGAATCAGGAACATTGTTGGTTCCGGTGTATGCATAACTTAAGGTGATGGTATCTCCAAGGTCAAATACAAATTCACCATTGACATAATCAACGATCTCCAGATCTGTCACCACCAATTCCTCGATGCTGAATGACTCGGACAATTTGCATCCGGTAGCATCCGTAACTTCGATGGTATGATCACCTGCAGGTATATTGTTGAATACAGGTGATGCGACACCTGCTGCTCCGTCAAGAGAATACGAATAGGGTGCTGTACCGCCTGTAACTGCAGATACCTGTGCAGATCCTGGAGGATCTCCTTCGCAATCAGGTGATTGGACAAGAAGTATAAGGTCTGTAGGGAATGTACCAATCTGAGTGATCACAACCTGATCAGTTGCACTACAACCTGTCAGGTTGTTGACAACTGTAAGCGTATAGGTACCTGCTGACGAAACTATGGCAGTCGGCTGATCAGCTGGAGGCACGATGACTCCGCCTCCTGATGCAACCCAGGTATACACGAAAGCAGCACCAACACTTGTATTGCTTCCACCTATTGCTGCAGTGGGTGTGATACAATTAAGCTCAGCCGTGCTACCCGCATCAGCTGCAGGGTTTGCCTCAATGACAACAGTTACCGTGGTCATATCATCCGGACAAGGCCCTGCCCCCATGATGATATAATCAAAAGTATACGTACCTGGTGTCTGAGCGACAACATTGAATGTCCCTGTTGCAGCATTGAATGCGCCTCCTGTACTTGGGTTTTGAGATGATTCATTCCATAGACCGTCAGCATCTTCACCTGTGATCAACGTAGCAAGATTCACAACCTCATTTTCACCTGCACAATAATCAACAGCTGCTGATGCAATACCTGCAACTGGTGTTCTGATCACATTGATGTTTAACATTGCATCATCATCACAATACGTTGCAAGTCCGCTGACCAGGTACTGAAGGGTATAGGTTCCTGCATCAGCCGTAGTGGCGTCAAATCGATCAGGTGGTGTCAAGGTAGCAGGGTTTGATCCGGGAGGTGTCGAAACAATACTCCATGATCCACCAGATGGTGTCTGTGGTAAAACTAAAGTATTGAGGTTGATGACACCAAGATCATTACACATATCAGGTGCATTATTGAGTACGACCGGTGGACATGAACAATCCGCCACCTGAATGGTGAGGGGATATGTTTGTTCAGTACATGGGGCAACGGCTGAATTGGTAGTGTAACTGAAGGTATACGTACCTGAATTCAATCCATTGAAATTAACGTTTGCAGCATTGGCCAAGTTAACGGTTGAAGGGCCTGAAACTTGTGCCCAGGTACCACCCGTATCTCCACCGGTAACCAATGAATTAAAGTTGACTAAAGTGGAAGGTCCACCAGGCTCTTGCACGTCACATGCTGTTGCATTTGCGGTGACGGTAGCGGTTGGGGAGAAGAATTGAGCTACATCAAAGTCATCTGTACCCACACAACCTGCGTTACTACTCACCGTGACTGTATAATTTCCTGGCGCATTTACTATTGCGGTTTGATTGGTACCAAGTCCATTGCTCCACTGATAATTATCAAAACCTGGACCAGCATCAAGTATAGCATTACCATTATCACAAATACTTGGATCACCTGTGATGACAGGACTCAGAGTTGAGTTAGCATCTGTGATGACTGTATCATAAGCAATACATCCGGTTGGATCTATAACAGTTACACTGATAGGACCTTCGGTTGATACAAAGATCTGATCAGTAGTTTCCATCGTTGACCAAAATACGGATGCATATCCCGAAGGAACGGCCAATGTAGCCTGATCTCCTGGGCAGAACACAAATGAACCTGTGATATCAACCGTTTCCTGATAAGGAGTATTGACGGTAGTTACAGCGGTATTGGTACAACCATTTGAATCGGTGATAGTCACTGTATACGGACCGGCCGTGTTAATAGTAATAGTTGGTGTTAATGCTGTTGTATTCCAAACATAGTTTGTAAAGCCTGCGGTAGCGGTCATTTGTGTAGAACCACCCACGCAAAAATCAGGATTGCCTGCGATCGCTACAAAAGGTACGGGATGATTATCCACTGTAAAGGCAGCGTTACCCATACAACCTGAAGCGTCTACTACAGCAACTGTATAGAGTCCGGCCGCAGAAACAATAACACTCTGGGTCACTGCAGAACCTGCATTTGCAGACCACAAATAACTTGCATAAGGCCCGCCTGCATCAAGGGTTGAAGATTCAGAAGTTTGACAAATCAGGTTATCCCCGGTAATCTGTGGTACAAACGGTGTTTCAATAATGGTGATACTAGCCACAGAAGTACATCCATCACTGCTGGTCACCGTCACGGTATGTGTACCATCATCGACCTGTATAACCTGGATCGTTTGTCCTGTGCTCCATAGATAGGATGCATTGGCTGGTGTCGCAGTGATCGTTGCCAGCACGTTTGCACATATAGCTATTGGACCGGAAATTGCGGCCACAATATCACCGGATACAATTGTCATCGTATCCGCACCTATACATCCTTCAGCATCAACAACCGTAACACTGTAATTACCTAATACCGTTACATCAACCGTTTGCGTCGTTGCACCACCTGTATTTGCTGACCATACGTAAGAAACAAAACCAGCTTGAGCAGAAAGAGTTATGGTTTCTCCGGTGCACATGATACTATCACCTTGCAGTCCGGGGCTTATGGATGAATTCTCTACTACTTCAAATTCCTGGTATCCTGAACATCCGTTAACATCATAAACATATACGTCGTAAATACCTGGGGTGGCTGTGGTAAATTCATCAACACAACCTCCACATTGACCCCACAGGAAGTTTTCCCATGGACCGCCGTAATCATCAGCATTGATCGTCACTGAGGAACCAGGACAAAATTCAAAAGTATCCGGCATGATGAACACTGGTTGAGGATACAAATCAATATCCACGGATACCTCGCCTGTACATCCTACCTCATTGGTAACAGTGACCGTATAGGTTCCTGCATTATACACTTCGATAGATTGCATGCCGTCGGCGAAATTACCAACTGACCAATGATAATCATCAAACGGCTCTGTGACTTCAATTTCTACGGCATTATCAAAATTGCAGACTAGTTGATCAGGTCCCAGATAAGGCATCGGTTCTGGCTGAGCTAAAATTTCTATTTCAGCAGTGTTCGTGCAGCCATTAGCATCTTCAACCGTGATGGTAAACGTACCCGGCGTAAAAGCAAAAATATTTTTACCTGATTCTGGCCCTTCCGGTGTGTCCCATTCGTAAATATAGGGTGATTCACCTCCGGTAGCCACACCGGCCAATTCTGTAGATTCGCCTTCGCAAATCGCCAAAGCACCGTTAACGGCATCTATATACACTTCAGGGGATTCATTGAACGTCATATCTATCGAATCCTTCCCTATACAACCCTCCACATCAGTGACGACAACAAGGTGTTCACCTGTTTCATCTGTAGTAATTGCCTGATTAGTGGACATATTCGTACTCGGGAAGGTCCACTCATACGAATAGGGTTCAAATCCACCTGAAGCTATAGCTTCCAGACTTAAAGGACCATCCACCAGACACTGTTCAGTGATCGGTGCAATAATATCAACCGGGAAAGTTGAATATACGATGATGGCCATCTGAGCTGTACCGAAACATCCTACATCATCTGTTACACTTACTATATAATTTGTACCATTTACAGGATTGGGCACAGTGATGCTTGGAGTACTTTCTCCACCTGGCGACCATTGATAATAATAAACTCCATTTCCTCCTGTTACTTCAGGCGTTATAATATATGGAGTTAAAGGTGTAGCACAGAGGGTCAGTGGATCCAGCATAACCTGGATAGCAGGAAAGACCTCGATAGTCACTTCCTTCTGAAAAACAGGACACGCACCACCTGCAAATCCAAGGAAGGTATACGTCACAATTTCCGAATCTGAGCCTCCATTAATAAGCGTATTGATAATAACCGTTCCGGGACCACCAGAACCAGGTAACCCGCCGGTTACTATACCTTGGTCAACAGTCCACTCCCAGTATTCGACACCGGGCTCATCTATAGCATAGACAAACTGTTGTTGACTACAAATCGGATCTAACATTTCCTCAGCTTCCTCCAACTCAGAACAGCACATTGGCAGCGTCACAAAGGCCGGCTGATCTAGTGCACAAATACTTGCATTTCCTGTCCAGGCACCTGTTTCTCCATCTGCTGTTGTAAAAAAGCCGAGCATGAGATTCTGGGTACTTGGATCTGTAAGACATTCGGGATAAGGCCGCACATTCAATTCAAAACAAAAAGCCCACGGCCCCATGCCGCCACCGCATGTGTTTCCATCTCCCCAGTCAACTCTTACAGGTGGCCCAGGTGTAGGACATGATCCATTTATTCCATAGGCAAACCATCCTCCAGGCAGTATTGTACCCAGAGGGGCGCCCCAACAAGGATTACAACAACCTCCCATAAGGCCGCCAAGGTTCGGGCAGTCCGGATCAAATAATAAATTACACATATCAATAGTGCCATTACCATCCAAATCACCTAACTGATAATTGAAGTGGTCATAATGATAATCAACATCTGTAAACCAATCCCATATGGTGGAGCCATAAAGTCCGTTTCCGGCCATACCTATTGCATTTCCATTAACCGTAGCATTCATTGGCTGGCCATTCCCATCAAAAGAGGAAGGATCCCAGCCATTTCCAAATACAGGAATTAATCCTTGAAACCATTGGCAACCATTATTTGCAGCCGTGTAAGAATTGACATTCATACATACGCCAACTGTTTCGCCTGGAAAAAATGGACCCTCGAGTGGTCCTCCTGAGGATCTGCTCGTAATTTCAATATCCCGAGAGGTAACACAATTGGATGCGGAAGATATGGTGTTGACACAAAGCTCAAATTCCCCGCCAACGCTGTTGAATGAACTAATCGCTATAAAATAAATAGCATTTGCTCCTACATCCGAACCAAAAGCTTCGGCTTCATTATTTGATCCAACCACACAAGGAAGGTTACTTCCTGTCAGTGGGACTATCTCTAAATCAGTACAGTCGGTAATTTGATGGAATAAAGTAATCGTAGGGGCAGTAAAGTCCTGGCTCTGTACCTGAATATTCATTAAACTGGCAAGGCCATCTGTATTCACCTGAAACCAGACTGTTGAAAAAGTACCTATTTCACATCCATTATTGAACAGCTCAGGATCAGCAAAAAGATTACATCCCGGAACACAAACGAAAGCCATATCTGACAGTACATTTGGGATGAGTTCAGCTTCCGTACACAAGTCATTCATGAAACAAGGAGGAACTTCATCCACACAGATTTGAAAATCTGTTTCATTTGGCTCTGAAGTAGTGACAGAGAGATAATAGGTTAGTGTCTCATCAATTGGGCCCCACTCAATGGTTTCCGTTGGCGGAGCTCCACACTCAAAGAATACAATATTCCCCGGTTGATTACAGTCAGTTACTTCCCAGAGTATAATTGATACTTCCGCACCAGGGCCAACGTCATCAAGTGTAAGATCAATTTCAAAGCCCACATTATCCGGGTCCGAAAGTGTCAACGTGTACCATACCGTATTTGATACAGCACCCTGACAAGCATTAGGAACAAAATAACCTTCCGGGTTGGCGTAAATAGTTGTACCATCAGTGCAGTTACCATTGGTAGGAAGAGCAATCGCATCACAAGGCTCATCATTTGGCGGTGGCTCAGGGTTGAACACATTCATGCAAAAACTACCAACACCATTATTCTCAAATCCTACCGCAAAATAATAGGTTTGGCCGATTACCAATTCATCATTATAGTCAAGCACAGCACCGTTTGCACACTCAAGCAAAACGGCTCCTGCGAGTTGGCATGGTGCTCCCGTAAATTCTACGAGCGCGATTTGCGCATCTTGAGGGAAAGAAGGATCAACTGTAATCTGAACATCCGGTCCTTGGGCAACAAACGAATACCAGATGTTATAACTGTCATCAAGATTCCAGCAACCAAATAAACCAACGTCGGTTGATGGCCAATCATTATTTAGCGGATTACCTGCTATGGAGTTAAAGCAGGTGGTGGGATCGTTGAGCACGTTGGTAGGTATGACAATGGACATATCGCAATCATCATTCGGAGCAGGCTCCGGGTTGTCGATACATAATTCAAAGTTGCCTATACCATTTCCATTAAAATCACTGTTCTGAAATCCTACGACGATGAAGTACTGACTTCCTATGACTAATTCATTATCAAGAATAATATGATTTACCCCCGTGGCACATCCAAGGGATACAGCACCTACTGAAGAACAGTTGGTAACAAAATCAATTACAGCTACCTGGGCTACGCCCGGACCATTTGGAACATATAAATCCAAACTAACTCCATCCGCGATAAAGGAAAACCAGACATTATACGTCGATCCGGTAAAACAACCTGGAATAAGCACGTCGGTAGACGGAAAAATATTGCTTGAGGTAAAACAATTGTTATCGACATTATTGATTACAGTCGCAGTAATACAGGCATCATTCGATGCAGGGGTTGGATTGTCAACACAAATATTAAAAGTTCCTACCGGACTGGAGGAAGCAGCCACCATGATATAATAAGTCTGCCCTACAATCAATTCGTTATCAGTGACGAGTGTCGTTCCAGTCACACACTGTATTTCTTGTGCATCTCCTGCATTGCAGGAAGATGTCGGAAAATATATGATGGTAATTTCAGGCGTTCCCATACCACCTAACGGAGTGACAATAACCTCCGCACTGACACCGTTTGCTACAAAATAAAACCAAACGTTTTCATTAGCTCCCACCGAACAGGCGGAAGGCCCGATATCCTCAGTGGCCAGATCAACGGTATTCCCCATGTCACAGGAACCATTAAGACTGGATATGAGCTCAGCGGCACCACAAGGGTTGTTGGTTGGCTGTGCTACACTATACAGATAAGACACTATGCATAAGCATAGCAGAAGGATTCTTGTTCGCATTGTTAATTAGTCTAAATACTTGCCCAATAAAAAGATGTTATGCCTAATTGGTTTCTCAAAGTCTGGCCCAATGTACAAATTATATATTGTTAAAATGTTAATTGGCAGGAGATTATGTCAGCGTTTAATGGATCAGGAACTTAATATTCCTTCTTTAACTGATTGTAAATCATTTATTTACAAATGGTTAATTGCAGGTTCACAGCTAAAAACCATAGACTGACCGGTTTTTTGAATGCCGGAGATGTTTATTTCTTAACAATGGATAATAACTTTCAAAGCTGTTCGTTACTATTTCCCATGCTTTGAAAGCAACAGGCCAAGGATTAAAATTAAATATCTGGCAAACCTCCAATAATTTACTGCCGCAAACATCCAGACTTCTCCAAATTTAGGCGTTATGATTCATAGGATACAAATGGAGGCCACTTCGCTGCCTGCTATTCCCCGGATATTTTTTGCGTCTTCAGCATTCTTGGCATTCCTTGCATATCAATTCTCACTTCCGGTTTCGTCCATACCTTGCGGTTAAAGTATCCCACTATTTCCTTCGTCCTGAATTCATTAATTTCCAGATAACAACTCCCACCCGGCTTTAATGAATCTCCAGCTTGTTCACTGATCAGTCTGTAAAAAAGATCTGGATCATGATCGGGCGGATAGAGGGCCACTTCAGGTTCATATTTCAACCGGTGGATGATATCCTGGCCTGCTATTTCTTTGGAGATGTAAGGAGGATTACTGACAATAATATCAAACAAACCAAGTCCGGAAAGTCCAAAGCTTAAAACATCCCTCAGTTTAAAATCGATCTGGCTATTAAGTTGCCTGCTGTTCAATTGCGCCACTTCCAGCGCACCTTCTGAAATATCTATGGCAGTTACGGTAGCCTGCTCGCCAAGTCTTTTTTTTAAAACGATAGCAATACACCCGCTCCCGGTTCCGATATCAAGGATTTGTATTTCTTTTTTCCCGGATGTCCTGTTATCTGCCAGTATCCACTCAACAAGTTCCTCAGTTTCCGGCCTTGGAATAAGCACCTGTGGATTGACGCGAAATGACATCCCGTAAAACCAAGCATACCCAGCGATGTACTGCACAGGCTCACCGTTCAGAAGGCGCTCAAAGGTGCTTGACAAAAGTTGTTGCTTTTCAGGATTCAATTCGACGTCAGCATGCAGCGGTAGTGCCAGGATATCAGACCATATCCATCGAGCAAGACTGGTCGCTTCACGATCAATAGCTATGTCGACCGCTTCCAGCCTGTCAGCAATTCTTGCTATATTCCAAATATCCATTTTGATGTCATAAAAGTTGCCGTCAGCAATGCAGCGTATGTAAGCCAGCTAAGGGGATTAATAATCGCCTCTAAGGAAATACCGAACCGTCTCTGCACGTAAAGGATCAAGACCGCTTTCTCAAAAACAAAAGCAAGTAACGTCCCCATAGCAATGCCTGCAAGCCCAAAATACGAAAGTAACACTACACTGGCCACCACATTTACAGCGAGCTCTGCTAAGGAAATATACCATAGCCATCTGGTCTCGCCTCTTGCCGTCACGATCGACTGAGGGAAGACCAATTGGGTGAGGGTCAATAATAAATAGATATTAAATATAAGGGCACTTTCTCTATAGGCCATGCCAAAAAAGTACTCAAATAATAGAGGGCTAGACAACATGGCACAAGCCACCATGGGGTAGCATATATGCATCAACCTTGTAGAACGAGACCGGAGTTCACCCAGGGCGTCATTGGAGAAAAGCTTTGCGATCATCACCGTGCTCAATCCGGCTGCGAAGGCAACCACCAATGGAAACTCCCTGGCTCCGTATCTGAAAATCGCAAAAGAGGATTCATCAAAATGCCGGGCCACTAACCAAACATCAAAACTTCGTGCAATACCGACAGAAAACGAGTACATCATCAATGGCCACGTGGCAGGCCACAACGTCGCCAACATTTTTCCCAACTGCAAGTTGCGGACGAAAGTTGTGTTGGTCAATACCCAGGCAAACCCGACTACGGCATAGCTTAACAGTCCAATCAAGACTCCTGACAATGCCGGCAAACTGCTGAATCCTGCCCAGCATGAAAACGAAGGTCCCACGAGGACATAGATGGATAGGAGAATTGCATTCTGCCCCTTCAGCAATCCAAGGAATGGAACAATCCAAACGGGAATAATCAATGCCTGATATAAAGTAAAAAGATGTATCCCATGAAGGCTGGGCCTGTCCACAAAGAGCGGCAATAATACCTTTTGTCCAATGACCAGCAAGGCCATGGCCGCAAAACCGGCGAACAGATATAACCATATAAAAGCAGAGCCGGCCATTTTATCTGATTTCATTTTAGCATCTGAAAGAAACCCTTTGAGCAAAGCGTCCGACCAGAAAAAAGTCATCAGGTACCCGCACAGCATCAGCATTTCAAAAATGCCAACCTCCTCTATCGGCAAGGAGCGGGCAATAACAATTGAAGACAGAATAACCCCTGTATGCCTGCACAGCATGAATAACTGCACCTGGCGGACTGGATCCTTTAAAAGAAGATAAATGCTTTTCATCCGAGTCATTGAACTGCGAAAGATGATCAAATCCTGAGATAATCAATTACAAATTTCTATATCCCCTCAAGCTGTCACCTTTAAAATGGCAATTCCCCTGAAGTTCTTATCTTGATTCCCGATGAGCTTAAGGCAATACACTTTTGCATACCAGGTGCATGAAGATAAAAATGGATTCTCACCATCAGATCAATCGTTGATCGAAAGTGCAGCCAACGCATGCTCTATGGCCTATGCACCCTATTCTAATTTTAAAGTCGGGACCGCGATCAGAACCACCGATCATCAGGTAATCATTGGTTCAAACCAGGAGAATGGGGCATTTCCGATAGGCCAGTGCGCAGAACGCGTAGCACTATACAATATGATCCACCACTTGGGACGCTTGCCGATTGATACGATCGCCATTGCCGTTGACAACCCGAATCAACATTTGCCTGCAAGCCCTTGCGGATCATGTCGTCAGGTGTTGAGTGAATACAGAAGTTTTCAGGACACCCCGATCCGGTTGTTACTTACACTTGCAGGAGGAGGGGTGGTATATGAAATCAATGATATCATGGATATTTTGCCGTTTGCGTTTGATGGCGCTTTTCTCGGACAATAATCTTTGTCATGAAAAAGAGCTCACCTTCGTGAACCCTTTCATTATTCTGATCCGGTATTACGGATACTATTCCTCCAATTCCGCGATCATTGAGGTCACGGCTTTCAAATCTTCTTCTGTATCGATTCCTTTTGATTCCATATTGGTTTCAAGGCATTCAATGGACAATCCATTGGTAAGCCAAGTGAGTTGTTCCAGTTTTTCCAGCGTTTCATATGGATGCATGTTCAGTTTTTCTATAGTCATCAGTGCCTGTGAAGTATAGGCGTACATACCTATATGTTTGTAATAGACTCCATGCTCAAGCCAGTTGTCCACTGGAAAATCACGCACAAAAGGAATGGCCTGCCGACTGAAATACATGGCTTCATTATTCCTGTTGATGACCACCTTGACCACATTGGGATTTAAAAGGTCAGCCGCATCTTCGATACGGCGCACTAGTGTCGCAATTTTTAATCCGCTATGTTCAATCATCTTGGTAGCGAGGAAATCAATCATTTGAGGGTCGATCAACGGTTCATCTCCCTGGACATTGACCACGTGCGTAACCATCGGAAACTGGCTTAATACTTCTGCACACCGTAAAGTGCCTGAAGGCTGTTCATTTCTGGTCATGATTACATCATACCCCAGTTTTTTAACATGGTTATAGATCAGGATATCATCCGTGGCCACACAAAAATGATCAATCACTTTAGCCTGCTGGACCCTTTCACAGACTCGCTGGATAAGGCTTTTGCCTTTGATCATAATCAGGGGCTTGCCAGGCAATCGCTGGGATCCATACCGGGCAGGAATGATAGCCATGGTGCAATATGAGTTCATAGTTTTCGTCTTCTTGTCAGGCAAAAGTCCGATTTTTTAATTAAATATTACAAATTTATTTAATATGTAATACATTTGTACCACTCTAAACCAAAATCATGCGTACGCCAGTCCTCCTCTTTTTGTTCCTTTTTCATTCCTTTTCATTGGGGTCACAAGTTCCTTCACCCAATGAGGCTTTTCAAAAGTTCCTTCACCATATTGACCCGATTGGCCTGGTGATCATTGAAAAGGTTGAACCCGGCAATACGCTATACGGTCTTTCCAAAAAATACAACGTCAGTATTGATTCCATACTCAAAGCCAATCCAGATCTGAATCCTGGTTCCATCCCGCTTGGCTATCCGGTCAATATTCCCATCGATCCTACAGCCCTTGTATTTGCTCCCCCCTCGGGGCCGGACGACGGTATTCCTGTATTCTATCGAATACAACCAAAGGAAACCCTTTACCGCATTTCAAAAGTTTATCTCGGTACTTCTCCTGAAACAATTATTTCCCTTAATCCAAGAGTTAGTGATGGATTATCCATCGGCCAGGTGATTCATCTCGGGTGGTATATACCCGAAGGTAATACACTGAATCCTGCCGGAACAGCTGCCTCATCAGCCGATGTAGGATCTATGTACACCGTCAAAGATTTTACCGATGAGTATAAGACCGAGGGTAAAATCATTCGCGAGCAAAAAGGTTTGGCAGTCTGGAAACCAGGAAGTCATCAAAATCACTATTATGTACTCCACCCCACCGCTAAGGTGGGATCTTATATGGAAGTAACCAATCCAATGCTACACAGGACGCTGACAGCCAAAGTAGCAGGTAACATTCCGCCAGGCTTGTACCAGTCCCAGGTTGGGCTAGTCGTTTCACCTTCCGTAGCGCGTGCGCTTGGGGTACTTGACCAGCAATTCTTTGCCAGGTGGCGCTTCGTTGAGTAGGCCTATTTTTCGCATCTTTGCACGAGATGAAAGTTAGTAATAATGTGCTGGAAACGATAGGTAATACGCCTATGATCCGACTCAATAAAGTGACCAAAGAGGTTAAAGCCCTGGTATTGGCCAAAGTCGAAACCTTCAATCCCGGTCACTCGACCAAAGACAGGATGGCTGTCCAGATGATTAATGATGCAGAAGCAAACGGGCTACTCAATCCGGGAGGCACCATCATTGAATGCACCTCCGGTAATACCGGAATGGGATTAGCCCTCGTAGCCGCCGTCAGGGGATACAAATGCATCTTCACTACGAGCGATAAACAGAGCAAGGAAAAGATTGATATGCTTAAAGCCCTTGGAGCAGAAGTGATCGTCTGTCCCACAAATGTTGAACCGAAAGATCCCCGCTCCTATTATTCTGTTGCCGAACGATTAAGCAAGCAACTCCCGAATTCATACTGGGCCAATCAATACGATAATCTGTCAAACTCTAAAGCCCATTACCTGACCACAGGGCCGGAAATATGGGACCAGACGGATGGCAAAATCACCCATTTGGTGGTCGGCGTCGGCACCGGTGGTACGGTCTCTGGTACAGCCAGGTACCTGAAGGAGCAAAATCCGGATATTAAAATCTGGGGTATTGATACTTATGGAAGCGTATTTAAAAAATACCATGAGACCGGCATCTTTGATGAAAAGGAAATCTACCCATATATCACTGAAGGTATCGGTGAGGACATCCTGCCCGCCAATGTCGATTTCAAACTGATAGACCATTTCGAGAAGGTAACCGATGGAGATGCAGCACTGGCCGCAAGGCGTCTGGCACGGGAAGAAGGTTTATTACTTGGCTATTCTGCCGGAAGTGCCCTTGCCGGATTATTGCAACTAAAAGACAAACTCACCAAAGACGATGTGGTGGTGATTATATTTCATGATCATGGCAGCCGCTATGTGGGTAAAATCTACAATGATGACTGGATGCGTGAGCGGGGATTCCTGGATAAAGAACTGTTGGTCAGAGATCTGATCAAAGCCCATGCTAATCAACAGCTCATTACGGTTGGCGCCGATGACAAAGTGAGACAGGCGCTACAGCTCATGAAAGAATACGATATTTCCCAAATGCCCGTTATGAAAGAAAACGAGATTGTGGGATCCCTTTCAGAAAACGCCGTATTGACCTATATTCTTGAAAACCCGCTCAGCCATGCAGAGAAACCTGTATCTGAGATTATGGATGAGCCCTTACCGATGGTGGATGAAGATCTCCCGGTGAGCAAGCTAAATAAATACATCACTAAAAAAATTCCTGCAGTCATGGCAAAAGATAAGGCGGGGAATGTCCACATACTCACCAAGTATGATATCCTTAAAATGATCTAAGATATGAAGCATATTTTCCTTCTCGCCGCATTTGTATTTTCCTTCTCAGGCCAGGCGGAGGCCCAGGACAAGCTTTTCACCCAATCCTTTGCTCATCCGGTTGATATCAATCCTGCGTTTTCGGGTGCGATAGATGGCCGGTATCGCGTCACTGTGGCATACAGGGACCAATGGCGAAGCATTATTGAGAGCCCCTTTACGACTATGGGCATCTATGGTGACATCAAGGTTGTACAGGAGCATAGTGATGATTATTTCGGAGCAGGATTTTCACTCATTGCTGATCGGACTGCGATCTTCAATGTCAACCAGAATATCCTCTCCCTCTACGGAAGTTATCACAAATCACTCAACGCAGACAGGAAGCAATACCTTTCCGCCGGCTTAAATCTCGGAATAGCTCAGCGTAACATCAATTACGAAGAGATTTATTTCAATGATCAATTCAACGGACTGGATCAATATTCTCTTGGGACTGCTGAAATCCTTCCATCGAACAATTTTGCCTTCGTGGACCTTGGGCTAGGCGTCAGTTATATGACTGAATTGGGCGACTTTTCAAGTCTGTCTTTCGGATTGTCTGTTGACCATTTACCCGGAAGTTCTATCTCTTTTTATTCGCACTCAATTGAACAGGACATCGAATATCCTGATGCAGATATCTATCGCAAGTTTACTGCCTTCCTCTCGATGGAACTTGCATCCAATGAATACGTATCCGTTCTGCCGCGTGTTATGTGGCAGAAAGAAGGTCCGCATCAAATGCTTTCAGCGGCTGCGCTGGTCAAATTTGATATTACCAATTATGATAACCAGGCATTCCATGCTGGAGGCGGGGTACGCTTAAACCAGACTTTTTCCGGTGGCATAAAACCATCAGCACTTTACCTGATGGCCGCCTATGAAGTAGAAGGCCTTCTGATTGGCCTCAGTCATGACATAACCACTACCAGCCTTAGCTCGCAATCACCAGGCAGAGGCGCCTTCGAATTGTCCATTAGTTTTACAGGCTTATATGACAATGAAGAGTCGATGTGTCCCACTTTTTAGCAAGTGGCAAGGGGCAAGGGCAAGGAGTCTAGAACTGAGTGAAAGCGCAAGCGATTTCACAACTCACAACTCACAATTTTACATTCTCTACAATCTCCAGTCCGAATCCAATAAGTCCTACACGTGATATAGTATTATTTGACATGAGTTTCATTTTGGTGATACCGAGCTCTCTTAGGATCTGGGCACCGACACCGATATCTCTTTGTTCTAAGGTGGATACACCTTCATGGCTGGCAAAAGACTTCAGGACATCTAATACATTATCTGATAGTTGGCTGTGACGCATCAGCAGAAAGACACCATTTCCTTCCTCAGCAATCAGGGATAATGCTTTTTCTATTTCGCTACCTGTATGGCCAAAAATCAATCCTAACAAATCGCCGGTGCGTGACATGCTATGCACGCGCACTAATGTTGAGGTTTGTTTGCCAGGATGTCCTTTGACCAGTGCAAGATGAATATCATCTGTGATCATCTGCCGGAAAGGAACCACTTCCCATTCTCCAAATCTGGAAGAAATCTGATAGGAAGGCATTCGTTCCACAATCCTTTCCCTATCCATCCGGAATGCGATCAGATCCTGGATAGAAATGATTTTCAGGTCGTGCTTTTTAGCAATTTCAATCAGCTGTGGCAACCTGGCCATGGTACCATCCTGGTTCAGAATTTCAACAAGCACTCCGGCTGGATAAAATCCAGCCATTCGTGCCAGATCAATCGCGGCTTCGGTATGACCGCTTCTGCGTAAAACCCCTCCCGTCTTAGCTTTTAAGGGAAAAATATGACCTGGCCTGGCGTAATCTTCAGCCCTAATGTCAGGATCCACTAACCATCGAATTCCTGTAGCTCGGTCCTGTGCTGAAATACCGGTTGTGCATCCGTGACCTATCAGATCGATCGAAACCGTAAAGGCAGTTTCATGTAATGCAGTATTGTCCTTGACCATCATCTGCAATTTCAGTTCTTCGACTCTCTTTTCATTCAATGGAGCACAGATAAGTCCTCTTCCATGAGTCGCCATAAAATTGATAATCTCCGGCGTCACGCATTGCGCGGCACAGATAAAATCGCCTTCGTTTTCACGATCTTCATCATCCACCACAATTACTACCTTGCCCAATCGTATATCTTCTATGGCTGATGATATGGTATCCAGCTGTGAGGTTATTTCCATGAAGTCTGTTTCAGTTTGTATCATTTGTCTGCGTATACATTCTTTGAACTAATAAATGTTTCCAGTTTTTCAACCTGGTCTTCCCATTGGTAGTTGGACAATACAAAATCTCTGGCTGCGGCTGCAACCCGGTTGTATTCATTTTCATCTTTCAACAATCTTTGCACATGATCCGCCAAACCCTCCAGTGTATCCGCGACGAAGATCTCTTTGTTGATTGATGCCCCGATAGCATTATTGACCATTGAAGTGGTCACACAAGGTAGCCCCATCGCCATAGCCTCCAGAATTTTATTTTGTAACCCCAATCCCGAAAACATAGGTGCTACAAAGATACGACCATCTGCATAGGCATCACGTATATCCTCCACCCATCCCCTGACCGTGACTCCCTTTCTGTTTTTCAACTGCTCTATCTTTCTGCCCGGCCTTGCACCCGCCAGCAATAGCTTTACAACCAATCCCCGGCTTTCCAGCTCAGGCATAAGTTTCCTGACGAGGTATTGTGCCGCTGACGTATTGGGGCCATAACCAAGGTTCCCCACAAAGACAAGGTCATGCGATGGTGAAGAATTACTGTTTATAGGTTTGAAATCCGGATCTACCCCATTGGGGATAACCCTGATCTGGTCATGAGTCGCCAGGCGCAACCTGTCCCTGTCTTGCCGGGAGATGATGGTGTGCTTGTCAAAATCCTTATAAATGGTTCTCTCAAAGGCAGCCAGTCGCATAGCTTCCCATCTGAAAATAAAACCAAAAGGATGATACTTTTTGGCCAATTGAAACATACCCTCTGAAAACACATCCATATAGTCAAGTGTTTTTGGAAACGGAAGCGCCCTGACATAAGATGAAGCTCTGATAAGCTGGCAGATGACATGATCAGGTTCCAGATGTATGATGTGATATTGAACCTTTCGCTTGATCGTACGATCCAGGAAATAACTCACCTGAAGAGGCAGCCCTTCAATCCAGCCTAAAACCAGTTGTAATGGAAGCAGCCAATTATGGATC
This sequence comes from Saprospiraceae bacterium, assembly GCA_034439675.1. GTDB lineage: Bacteria > Bacteroidota > Bacteroidia > Chitinophagales > Saprospiraceae > Opimibacter. The sequence continues at coordinate 26,408 of JAWXAW010000169.1, forward strand.
TGAAAGACTTTGATAGTCTTACAATATGGAGCCATGGCATTAAGGTGTTCAGGTGCTATAGTATGGTGGGATATAGAGACGAGGTGTATTTCATGATGTACACTCAGCATCCTGATCTGGTGAAATGCTCTGAGTTTGTCTCCCTTCTCAACCGGGTAAGGAAAACGTGATGTCACAAATACTATCCGCACGTTTAGGAAGGTGATTTAAGAAGTCTTGTTATAAACTGGCGATTTACCTGCCTGACGTGGCTCATAACCTAACAGCATGTGATATATATTCAGGATTTTCTGGGCTGCCTGACTACTGTCAAACTGCTTTTGGGCATTTTCTTTGGCCAAGGTACAAATCCTTAAGGCCTGTTCCGGATGCTCAGCACAAAATTGGATAGCCTGAAGAAATTGGTTTTCATCATCCGCTACTAAAAAATGTTGCTTGTCTTCTCCTTCAATTCCTTCCTTACCCAAGGTGGTCGTGATGATAACCTTTCCCAATATCATCCCCTCCACGATTTTTACTCTCATTCCACTTCCGGAAAACAATGGGACGATCATGGCTGCATGCTTGTTGATAAATGCGGCTGCCTCTGCAACTTCTCCATGGATCGTTACATTTGGCATCCTGACATTCAACAGGGATAAGGGTGTATTTCGACCAGCAATATGTAAGGTGATCTTTGGCCAGCGCGCGTGAATGGATGGCCAGCACTTCGCCAGAAACCATTCAAGGCCTTCCATGTTTGGCATCCAATCTAATGAACCAATAAAACATATTGACATTTCCGGACCGAAGGATGGTTCGCTATAATGGTAAGTTTCCGAATCAAATCCAATAGGTGCAGCTGATGCCCCGTTGATATACCCTTTCTCAATAAACTGCTTTAAATCACGCTCTGTCAATGTTACCAGGTAATCATACGCCGTAAACTGTCCGATCTCATATGCCTTTAGTTTTCTGGTCAGATAAGCCAGGTAAAACTTGCGTAGGTTAGATCCTGTATTCCGGGTGATTCGTTCCCATATTTCATGCTCAACATTGTGCGCGCGCATGACAATTCTTGCATTTGAGTATTCACGGATCGTATCGATATAAGGTGCCAGATAAAGCGTTTCCAATTGGATAATATCAAATGTTTCCTTTTTCAGTATCTCAATCAATTTATCCCTGAAAGCTCCGGATTTAAACCTGCGGATATGGTATGACTCACCTGAAACGATGCTGGCAACAGCTTTCCATGGCCTGATTGCATTGTCCAGATCAATGGTATGAATGGTCGTAAAATAATTATAATCCGGTGGAAGGGCGGCAGGATCACTGTAATGCTTGCTCGTATTCATGCTGAGCAGCGAAATATCACATCCGAGGGCTTTTAGTTCTTTACAGAGATTGCTCACCGCAATAGATTCACCATCTTTCAGCGGGTAAGGAAATTTTTTACAGAGAAACAGAATTTTCATACACACAAACAGGCGGGGGTGCAAAAATAGTCATTTTCATAAGGTAACGATCGAAAAAACCTGAAAAGCTGCTCCAAAGCCATCTCTGACGGAGTGAAACATATTTTGCAAATTTGAGGCTGAATGACTGAAACACAAGATTATAAATGGGCCATTGTAGCTAAAGGGTTACACCGGCAATTTGGCACCCTCGAGGTATTAAAAGGCGTGACCTTGTCTATTGAAAAAGGTAAAATGGTCGCCATTGTTGGGAAATCAGGCTCCGGCAAAAGTACACTGCTCCATATTCTAGGCACCCTGGATTCACCAGATTCGGGTACCGTATCCATCTGCGGGATGCCAGTTACTGGTCTGAAAAGCAAGGCTTTAGCCTCACTTCGCAGTAAACATCTTGGGTTTGTCTTCCAGTTTCATCATCTCCTCCCTGAATTCACCGCCCTTGAAAATATTGCCATGCCGGCCCTCATCACTGGGATGAAAAAGAAAGATGCTTTTAAACGGGCAGGCGATTTATTGGGATATCTGCAACTTTCAGCCAGGGCAGACCACAAGCCAAACCAACTCTCAGGAGGCGAACAACAAAGGGTGGCTATCGGCCGTGCCCTGATGAATGAACCCGATATCATCCTCGCAGACGAGCCCTCAGGAAACCTTGATACCGAGACATCCATCCAGGTACATCAACTCCTACGAAGCATTACCACTGACATGGGCAAGAGCCTGGTCATCGTCACCCATAATGTAGACCTGGCCGCGCTGAGTGACCACATCTATGAAATGAAAGATGGTTTGTTGATTAGTTAGCAGCGAGCAGTGAGAAGTTCCAAAAGGTATAAAAAAATAAAGTAGAGACGTGATAAATCAGGTCTCTACTTTATTTTTTTCTTTTCAAAAGCCTGAGGTAAAATCATTGTCAACTGCTCACTTGTCGTCTCATGCTTCACGTCACATGTCCTATTTTCACTTTTCATTTTTCACTTTTCACATTTTTACCAACTTTAAAACTGTAACCTTGCCATTCTCTTCTTTAATCCTACAGATATACATACCTGCTGGAAAATCAGGCACCCTGATGGTGACCGGCACTGGGATCTCACCAGTCGAGAAATCAATTGACCTTGCAGATCAAATAGATATACATCAGCGGATCTGTATCTACCCGATTGTGATTCTACACGAAGTTGATCAGTAAATGGATTAGGACTCACATATAGATCAGAAGCTTCCAAAGGATCATCGATAGAAGTTTAGGGTATAATTTCAACCCACTGGCATGTACTGTCTTGTGCATATTCATTACTAACTGTCTGACATACGTGGTACAGTCCATAATCTGAATACGTATGGATAGGACTGACCTCCTCACTGGTCTGGCCATCGCCAAAGTCCCAGTATGGTGGATCACCACCATACTAAATAACCAAATCATTAAATATTGCTTTATCATCTCAGGATATTTACTGTATGAGACGATATCACATTATCCTGCATGACAGAGACAAAATAAATACCTGCGGTAGGGATTGCACATCCAGACTGATTCGCTTTCCAGATGTACTTTCGATCATTTTCAATCTACCTAATGCATCATATATGCGCACTTCAGCAAAGCCTGAAGGCAAATCAATATAAATATAACCTGATGCCGGATTGGGATACACTACTGTATGAAATGCTGTATTTCTTTCTTCCTTCCTGGCATTTTCACCACTTCCGGCATTCCCCATTTCTATACACTCATATGGGGTGTTACTCCACGTCGAGTCTGATATCATATGAAATAATATCTGACCCAAAACCAAACTCCTTCCTCCCAACCAAGGACATTGTGTAGCAAAGTACTCAACTCCACTATCTGAGAAATTAAGCTCAGATCTGACCAATGCAGCAAGTGTATCTGCTATAGGAAAATCTGGGTCATCAAGAGCGATGCAACTCTTCCCCACACCATCATCGTGTTCAAACCATTGATTACCTGAAACAGCCATTGGTCCAATTGGGCATGGTTTGAGCACGCAAGGCGCTTCATCCAATGTGTCAATAATAAACCTTGACGAACTAGCTGTCAATGCAGGGTTTGGACCAGCAATAAACCCACCAAACCCACCGGTATAATTTCCATACCATTCATTACCATTATGGTCTTGGGTACCTATAGACATGGGGTCTAACAATTCCAAACCAATTGTTGCCTGTTGAAAGACATTGACAGAGACATTGGTTATATCATTAGGACCTACCAGCCACATACCCCGGTACATATCATCCATCTCGTTGCAAAAAATCAAATTAAAGGCAGAAGTAGTTACGATAATACCGCTATTACCTACGGTAGACTAGTAGGCTGTCGCACCGACAATATCGTTATAAACAATATTACATGCAGTCAACCCTAATCCGCTGATTCCTGCATTTTGAGCACCTGCATACAAGCTCACCGGAAAATAGATATCATTTTCCTTTACAGTCACAGCAAGACAGCCAGAGGGTCCGATCCCTATGGATGCAGACTGGCCAATTTCAGTCGTTGTGACATTTTGCAATACCTGCCCTCGGTCCATTTCAAACAGTCGTGCTTCGATGATTGAAATACCTGCATTGCGACGCATTGCCATATTGCGTGTCAATTGATTACTCTTGATGAGGAAAGGTTCATTTGTACCTAATATGGAAATACCTAAATATCCATGTTTGATTCTGTTTCCAACGGCCGTAAAGCCTGAAGGTGAACTCACCTCTATACCTCTTGACATGATAGTTGAAGGGCTGGTGGCAATATCAAAAGTGTCAAATGGAATAGTTTGTGATGAAAGATTTGAAATGACTCCTTTTAATAGATTGCCAAACAAGTTGTATTCAATATTTGTGATGGATTCAAATAAATCAATACCTGTTTGGTTGATATCAAGGATTGGATCAGCACCATAATCTCAGGTATGGAACCTTGAAAATTTCTAAAGGTGGACTTATATACATCAATAAAAGAAAAACGAGATATGATTCCATTTCGCATATTATACACCATATTTCTTCCAGCATTGGAGGCATTTCTATTCCCAAAGTTCAATCCAGAAGTCCCTGAAAGGTACATCGCAGCATATCCAACATCATAGGGTATCAGAGAAGGTGAAGTGGGCCAGGAAGGAGCGTAAAATTGACCTATATAAGGAATTGGAAGCCCCTCCTCAGTATAAAACTTACACCCTGTTAAAAATCCAATCTGTGTGATTAACACTTCAGATTGATCCGCTTCGAAAGGACTACCTGTTGATATTCCGATATAATTATCAATAAACCTATTGTTCCTACATTCAAAAGTGGTGTATCCAGCCAGTCGCATAGCAAACTCGGCTCCTTCTATATAGGAATCCAGTGCGTGAAGACTAGCGAATGTTGATGTTCGTATACCTTTCCACAAAGTGTCACAAGTTGAAATATACGTACCATTCATTATAGTCAAGCTAGTCGTAACTAAGATTTCTGATCCAGCTTCCATGCTTATCCTGAGATTGTTCCATGTAGTTGTATCATTGATTACCAACTGCCCTCGTATAAGTGCACAATCAGGAATGGGGCCTGTAGTGGTCACACTTCGTCTTGGGTTGGGTTCAAATATTCTAATTTTCAGAATGAAAGAATTACAAGGTTAAAGAATACAATCACGATGAGTGCTATGCATTCAAATTAACTAATTCCATTAAACTTTACAAAGATGAAACTGGACTGAATTGGGGTATATCTGGAACCCAAGATAGTTTTCAATTTCCAAATTAAATGTTTTATATTCAATTTCAGCAAATACTTTACATTCCATTTGTAAAAATTGTGCTGTAATGATTGAGATAGCCAAGATATTTTGAGCACTCGTAATCTTGCAAGGAAGGGAAGATCAAATTACATGAGGAGAATGCCAAACCATCTTCCCTTGTCACCATTGGTGCTATCATCGATGTCGTAAAGGATGGCTTCCGCCTCAAATACATAATCAACGGTGAATTATATCGTATAACTATACCTATTCATGTCTCACGTATCTGCTAACTGCTCACTTAACTATTCCACATCCTTACATACGTTCCATCCGGATCTAATTTTTTGCCTACGATATCATAATGAATGATCCTGTCTTCCCTGCTATCTGGGCCTACGCCTGCAAGGTTGAGCCAGGCAACCCAATTACTGCAAGGGTCATAGTCAATAAGAGTTGCTTGAAAATAAGCAGCACCTAAGGTCCAGTCCAGTTTCAGGACTTTGATAAGATAATTGGCAACCGTTTTTCGTAGAACATCGGGTATCCATCCAGTCTTGTTTAACTGATGCATGGCAGCGTCAATGATGGGAATGCCTGTATTTCCAGTTTTCCAGTTGTTGAAAGCTTCCGGATTGCTTTCAAATTTTCCGGCTATGCGTTTTATACCTGACCCGGTAAAGATCAGGTCACCGTACTTTTTTCCCATAAGACGCAAATAATCTCTGTACAGAAGATGTTGCCTGACTAATTCACCGCCATCCTCCTTGGTAAAGGAAGAGTGATATACTTTTTTAGGCGATAAACATCCCATGGAAATCCAGGGAGATATCAACATACCTTCTTCAATCGACATAGTCGCTGGTATATGCGTACGGCTTTTCAATGCTTTCAATCCTTCAGATTCCCCTCCTTGAAAAAAATAATCTGCTTCTATCAAATCATCTGCAATAAAGGATCCGATATCCGGGATTTCACCTGGCTCACATGGTTTAGTAATACCTGGCATGGTCAATGGTGCATCAAGTGGGAGACGGACTGGCACAATGGCTTCCACTTCCTTTCTGAAAGAGACAAAGGAATCAGGACAATGTGTCACAGGGAAAGGAAGATCAGATGTATAATACAGCATCTTACCTCTGCTATACCTCATTTCGCGGCCGGTCGTCCATAACTTTCGTTCAAGGCTATCCTGCTCTTCTACTTCGTCACGGGTGCGTTCACGGTTACAATATACCCATTGACTTTTGGTTTCAATGGCCAGCTGATTGATGACCTCATCTGGCTTACCGATCCTGATCATCAGATCTGAACCCAATACACGCAAATGATGGCGGAGATCGGCCACACTCTCGATCAGGAATTTGAGCCTGAATTTGCTGATTCGATCAGCTTTTACATTGAAAATATAAACTGGAATAACTTCATCAGCATTTCTAACCGCTTCGATTAGTGCTTCATTGTCATGCAGCCTGAGATCCTGACGGAACCAAAGAATAGAACTACTCATAAGTAAGGCGTAAAAGTAACCCGATTTCACTATGAACTTCTTCACTGTATCTTTGCATCGGATTTAAAACAAAACAGATTCATGAGAGTTCTATCAAGCATACTTTTCGCATCATTTCTATTAGTGTCCTGTAAACCTTCTACGGATGCCGGCAATACTTCAACCGAAGGAGCCACAAATGACCTCAAAGCGCTTGAGGATCAGGTGATGGCCATTCATGATGAGGTCATGCCAAAAATGGCAGATATCACGAAACTTACGGCAGAGCTGCGTGCTATCAAGACTACCATTAAAGAAAATCCCGATGGTAAAATGGTATCGCCGGATGGGCTGGAGGAATTGTTGGGATCATTGAAACTGGCGGAGCAGGGAATGTGGGACTGGATGAAAGCTTATAGCGATACGAAGCCCACCTTAAAAGAGGATCAATTGAAAGCCTTTTATGAGAACCAGCTTGAGACGATCAATAAGATTAAAGGGGATATGCTGGGTAGCATTGAAAAAGCACAGACCTGGTTAGCAGCCTATAAAACAAAATAAATATATAACCATGAAGAATATCCTCAGGTTTACAGAGATTTCATTGATCAGCTTCCTGGTATTGACTGGTTGTGGTAACGAACCGCACAGGCTTCCTTACCTTGGTAATCTTGAGATGAAGGGTTCGGATACCCTTTATCATACAGTTCCTGATATAACCCTTACAGATCAGGACAGCCAGACATACAGGATCAGCACTTTGGACAATAAAATAATTCTCGCTGACTTCTTTTTCACATCCTGTCCAAGCATTTGTCCAAAGGTCAAGAAACAAATGCTACGGCTTTATGAAAGGTATAAAGATGATGACCGGGTCGTCATGATCTCCCACACTATCGATCAGCGGCATGATAGTGTTGCCGTACTCAACAGATATGCACACAACCTTGGTGTTGATACGGATAAGTGGAAATTTGTCACCGGGGAAAAGGATTCTATTTTTTACCTCGCTGATCAATACTTTGTCAGTGTTATTGAGGATCCCCTTGCCCCGGCAGGTTTTGATCATAGTGGCCGCATTATCCTGGTAGATAAAGCACGACGGGTCAGAGGATTCTGTGAAGGCACAGATCCGGAGTCTGTGACTGCCTTTTTTGATACCATCGACAAACTGCTAAAGGATGAATACCAATAGTTTGTAAGTTTGTCAATGTAAGGGTTAACCTTACCAGAGGATGGATTGAGAGTTTGCGTCAGCTTTGTTTTCGATTTTCCCTTTAAGAACCCTATCGAGCCAAACAACTTCAAAACAAATTCATTGATGTTTTCCACCAGAACCCTTCCTTTGCTTCCTTTTATCCTGTTCTTGTCTACAGGGGGATGTCAACCGGAACCCTATAGCCAGGGAGAAGTCCTATACAAGTATCATTGTGAAAATTGTCACATGGAGGATGGCAGCGGTTTAGGCAAGCTTATACCCCCTCTTGATTCCTCAAGACTCACCCTTTCAGACCCTGTGAAACTTGTCTGTCTGATTCGTAACGGACTGCCGGTCAACAAACTGACGGGCCAACAAATGCCTGCCAACCTGAAATTAAATGAAGTGGAAATGACAAATCTTGTAAATTTCCTTGGATCGAAATATGCTTCCAACCCGCAAACCGTTATAGTACCGGAAGTAAAAAAGATGTTGGCTGGTTGTCAAACTGACTAAACAGGTCTAAGAGGTATCCAAAAAAGATTATTTTTACCACCCTTAGAAATGGTTCTATCAGATGGTTTACACAATGGCAAAACACTCGTTTTATAGCATATTCACCCTATTGTTCCTGCTGGGAGCGACTGGCATACAAGCTCAGACTTTCCTTGAAGCCTCTTTGAGCACACCAGCCAATGCAGGCATCCTTTCAGAAAGCTGCGGTGGTCCATATGCACTGATCATCGAACGTGGCGATGCAAATATTGAAACAACGGATATTTTTATCAGTGACATCGGAGCAGCCCAGATAGGGGTAGACTACACTTTCCCTGATGGTACCTTTCCGCTACAGATGCTTCCCACAGATACAGTGGTTGTTATCCCCATCACCGTCATCAACGACGGTTCTCCTGAAGGTTTTGAAACTTTGTCATGGGAAATAGCATACCTGGCCGGTCTGGAATCAGGAATCGTCACTGTAGAAACTGGAATTACCGACAGCTACGATGTTGAAATACTGACCTCAGCAGATACTATCCAGTGGTGCCGATATGCCCCTCTTCAATTGACCGCGTCTTCCACCGCTGAAATTAATTGGTCCCCGACCTTTTCATTCGACAACTCAACCGGAGCAGAAGTAACTGTCAGACCTTTTCTGTCAGGATGGTATTTTGCCACGGTAGGTACTGATACCTGCGGTGCCAAAGACAGTGTATACCTGGATCTTGCCATTGCTGACATTCTCGGCCCAGATACTTTTTTCATCTGCCTTGAAGGCGAAGGAGCGAAATTACAAGGCCGGCTTGAAGGACTTGCAACTACTTTTATGTGGATCCCTTCTGATTCAACTTTGAGTGATCCGATCCTCTTAAACCCTACTGCAACACCTACTGTCACCACAACGTATATACTGCAGTCAGACTTTGGTGTTTGTATTGCAGCCGATACTGTGGTCGTAAAGGTTGATTCCCTGCCTGGTGATATGCATATCGACATAGCACCATTGAAAGCCTATTATTGTGCCGGTGAAGTAGTTGCCCTTTTTTCTCCGGCATTCGATTCACTTGATTTTCCGGATATCATCTTCAACTGGACTCCAGATAACGGGACCTTCGAGTCACCAAAGGATGTATTGAACGCAGCATTGACTTTACAGGACACAACCCTGTACATACGTGAAAACTTCAACAATGCCTGCGCTTCCAAAGATTCGATTCTGATCAATGTAGTTCCTCCTGCTGTACCGTTGTCTGTTACGGACACTATTTTATGCCCAGGTGAAATGTTCACCGTCACTGTTCTTTCTGACCAGGTAACTGAACCGGAATGGACCCCTGATGAAGGTTTGAGTTGCAATATGTGTCTCAATCCAACAATTACGGTTATTGGAACTCCCGGTACAACCGTCATTTATATGTTCTCAGGTAAAATTCTGGAATGCCCTGTTGGAGCTGTTCTGCCAATTCAAATACCCCCTATTCAAATAATCGATATTATTACGGAGGCTGTTGTTTGCGTAGGGGATATGGTTCCGCTCACGATTACCAATCCTGCCGGGCTTTCTAATTTTAACTGGAGCGTGGTCTCTGGCAATGGCACTTTGAGTTGTACCAGCTGCCCTGATCCAATAGTGACGATCAATAGTGCAGGTTCCGTCGGCATATTGTTGACCGCCAATACGACAAACGCAAATTTCTGCGGCGCACAAGGATCCATACTGATTTCAACAAGCAACCAACTACAACAAATTGATATTTCCGGTGATAATGTAGTTTGTCAGGAAGACGTCGTGCCGTTATCGATTACCGATCTGACAGGATTATCAGGTTTCACATGGAGTATTATCGAAGGAGATGCGACGTTGAGTTGTACCAATTGCCCTGATCCCGCAGTCACAATCACAGGATCTGATACAGTCCTTGTACGATTAACAGCAAATACCACAAATCCCGATTTTTGTAGCGCTGGCGGTGTCTTCGAACTTATTCCCGGATCACAGCCACAACTGAATGGCACTGAATTTTTTGCTTGCCTGGATGGAACAGTGGTAGTGAATACTGGAGATCTGTCACTTTCCAATCCAGAATGGTCAGTGGTCAGCGGTGATCTAAACCTCAGCTGTACAAACTGTGTAACACCAACAGTAACTGTTAATTCTGCCGGATCGCTACGGTTTTTTGCTGAATCAACTGACCCTGATATCTGTAAGGTTTCTGGTCTCGTAGCTGTTAAAATTTTCGGTGGGGACGTATCAAATCTTATACGTGAGCCCATGGGTGATTCAATATTACAAGGCTCCGAAGTAATCGTAACCTTATTTGCTACTCCTGAGCCTTCACCTATCACCTGGACTGTAAATGGACAGATCGTATCTGGAAGTGCCACCTCCATAGTATTTAATGCTGAAGAGGAAATCAATTTCGTTGTGGCAACCTTTATCAACAGTTTGGGTTGTGAGCAAACGGATACCCTCTCCTTTACGACGATTCCACCAAGTTTTATGATCCCAAATGCCTTTACCCCTGACAACGGAGATGACTTCAATGATAACTTCAGGATCATTATCACAGGCAATATCGTTATAGAGAAATTCATGATTTTCAATCGCTGGGGGCAATTGGTGTACGAAGCACCTACGGATGACCTTGGTGGATGGGATGGTATGTGGAAAAATGAACCTGCTGCTTCTGATACGTATGTATATACTGCAACACTTCGCTACCCTGATGGGCGGTCGGAAGTCAGGAAAGGTGATGTAACGCTCCTGAGATAATCCGAAATTAATCTCCTATCTGTAACCAATAAGAAGCACCGTGTCTTTCCACCTCAGGCATGGAGGTATGCTCCCAAATGGGTGTTAGGATCTTGTTTAATGACTCGTCCTCAGATACAAAAAAGTTAGGCATGATAGTCCTGTATTTAACAGGATTAGCCATCAAAAAAGCAGCCAGCGTATACTGTTCGGAGTAATAACGGTCACAAACTTCCTGCGGGTAATCGAAAGGCAGATACACATCATGAATGTGGACAATCACTCCAGAAGCGAGGACCGGTAATACATCCATAAAGAAAACCGTGGCATCAGAATTTGGAAAAATTCTATGCGAATTGTCTACAAAAACTATATCGCCAGACTTAAGTGCGGCAAACAATCCCAGATCAGCATTTTCGAATGGTTCCCTGACCACCGAATCTGCTAGCTGATCTATTTCAGCTCTAGGGGCAGGGTCCATGGAAATGATCTGTAGCGGTAATTGGTGATCCTTTTTAGCTTTGGCGACTACTTTAGTGGAATTGCCGGAACCAATCTCAACATAGGTCGATGGCTTGCCTGCTGCAATTATGGTATAGAGCATAATCATGTCAAGTCCGGGAAGAAACCCGTTGTTCCAGGAAGGAAGGGAGGTATGCTTATGCTGGTCATAAACCGGCCATTGAACAAACCGGTCACGAAAGCTCAGGGCTTTTTCGAGCCAACTTTTGTACTCGCTCCTGTTAGCTTCAATAATTAAATTTAAACCCATATGAACGGGTTTGCCAAATCCATATCTCGGCTTCATCTCCACCGGATATTCTAGATGTAATGTCTGATACCTTGACAGAATAGATTTGAAAAGCGACTTAAATTTTTGAGACACCATACTCTACTTCTCGGCAGTTGCTTCTAACTCAGTAAACAGTGCTTTCAATCCATGAGCATCTTCCGGCTTGAGTCGTCCAGCTAACACCAGCCTTACTTCCCTGCGCCGTGCAGCCCCTTTAAAGAGGGCGTGCTCCTCATCCGTCTCGGGAAGGACCTGCGGCACTTCCTTCGGTCTTGAGGTCCTGGAATCCAGGGCGACAAAGGTCATATAAGCATGATTTGACTTTTCCAGGTCTGCCCCAAATGAGGAGGTGGTAAAGACTTCAAGATATATCTCCACCGAGGTATGAAATGCTCTGGTAACTGAAGCTTTAATCGTGATGACATCACCTAGATGGATCGGTTTGGCAAAGGATACATTATCCACAGATGCTGTCACCGCATGGGCTCCACAATGTCTCGCTGCGCAAATACCACCGGCGATGTCCATCCAACGCATGAGATTACCACCCATCAGATGCCCCAACGGGTTGGTATCATTTGGCATTACTAATTCAGTCATCATCGTCCGGCTATAATTGACCGGGCGTGGATCTGGTTTGTTCATTGTTGGATTCCTACTGAAAAATAATTAGGCTTACTCGAGACGTACTAATGCATCCATGATGGAAGGCGAGAAAAGAGATTCCATAAGTTGAGGCTGCTCCATATTGATCTCTACGAGTTTCCAAACGTTCGCTCCTGAACTAATGGCCATGATAGCCTTATTAGCCCTAATTTTATATTGCTTAGTGCCTTCTTCCCACTTCACATTGTTTTGACCATAGGTGGTCTTAAACTGCTGATCCATGGCCTGAATGGCTTTAGGCGCATCAAAGTCTCCGCTTGCCATTATTTTGACTTCCATATCAGCCTCGTATTCAACCCTGACAAAAGTTTCACTTCCTTCCTCCACAGGCACCGATGTAGAGGTTATGCGGATATTTTTCATTTGGAGACTCAAATCGTCAGACTCCGTTCCCACCGTGAGGTCGATCAGCTCCTGCTTAGTCACGTTAGCAAATAACTTAGGATATAACAAATCAAAGGCCTTATCCCAATCTTGCTTGTTGGAATAATCTATAAAAGATTCAAGCATGTTTTGAATGGCTGGATTGATCGTTGCCTGGCTTTTTAAGGCAGATGTGAAGAGCACCGCAGTGAAGACTAAAAAGATTTTAATGGTGTTCATCTTTACAGATTTTGAAATGTGAATTGATTAATGCTGTCTAGAGGCGAGAACCTTGTACCTAAGCCAAAAACCACGCCAAACTCAGTGGCTACTTGTCTTTTAATCTCCTGCAAATCTACATCTTTCCCCAATAGACTACTCAGTGAACAAACACTTTTATTGGGATCAGCTATTCCACAAGGGATGATATGGTCAAAATAGGACAAATTCGTATTGATATTGAAAGCAAAGCCATGCATCGTTACCCATCTGCTCAGGTGAACTCCGATAGCACAGATTTTAGTTGCCTCATCTTTCACATGATCACTTTCGATCCAAACTCCTGTATATCTGTCACTTCTGACTCCTTGGATTCTATACTGCTGCAATACACGTATAATGATTTCCTCGAGGCTGCGGACGTACTTATGCACATCTGTAAATATCAGATCCAGGTCAAGGATAGGGTACCCAACCAGCTGGCCCGGGCCATGAAAGGTGATATCCCCTCCCCTGTTGATTTTAAAATATTCGATCTGGTGATCACTCCTCTCTTGTTCATTGATACGCAAATGATCCTCTGACCCGCTCTTTCCCAGCGTAAAAACCGGAGGATGTTCACATAAAAGGAAATAATGGCGTTGTGGCTCCGGGTATCCTGCTCTCTTATTGGCCACCAATTGCTGATGAAGAGACGTCTGCAGATCCCATGCTTCCTTGTAGGGGATTAACCCAACATCTATGACGTCCACGATACCCCGTTCCAGATCCTTCATGATGCAAAGATAATCTTAAGGGCACAGCCGCTGCCTGTGTCCATTTTATAGGTCATAAACATTTGATAGCAAATAAGTTTTAACTTTATGCGACCAACCTTACCCAATTAAGGGTTTTCCCTCCTCTTCGTACATGAAAAATTATACCTTATGGTACGTTTTAAAACGATTCTGTTTATAGTTTTTGCTGCCTTCCAATTTTCGTCTTCAGCGCAGACTGCTCCCGATTTTGCCATAACTGATTCCTGGGGCAATGCACATCAACTGTATGCTGATTACCTAGATCAAGGTAAAACCGTTCTCCTAAAAGTATTTTTTGTCGATTGTCCACCATGCAATGCGATTGCTCCTTTTATGGAACCTTTATATCAAAAATGGGGAGCCGGAATCGCTGATGTGCAATTTATTGAACTGAGTGTTTTACAATCAGATTCAGACACAAAAATCAATGGCTATAAAGCCAACCATAACACAACTTTTCCTGCAGTTGGTGGACAAGGTGGTGGCGTTGCTGCCGTAGCACCCTATAAGACAAATATGTTTGGTCAGTATACAGGTACACCAACCTTTGTAGTCATCGCTCCGGATAGAACAGTCAATTATGATGTCTTTGGTCCAAATCATCAGGCGACAATTGATGCATTGGATGAAGCTATAGAAGCAACTGGAGCAACAGGTCTTACTACAGCCACAGAGAATCCTGAAACCCAACTACCTCTGACACTTGAATCCAATATCATTAATGAAGTACTAGTCCTGAAATACCAGGGCCAGGCAACTAATCTTAATGTTTCGATTGTCAGTGTTACAGGACTAAAATATACCAGCGCTCGCTTTCCAATTGACCATTCAGTCTCTGTACGTATGAATGTAGGTGGATTAACACAAGGAACATGGATATTGCATGTTCAGGATCTTACCACCCGTAAAGTCGCATCCTATTTGTTTGTGAAGCAATAATGGATACCTGCCAAATTCAATTCTTTAAAATTGTTTAAACACTTGTAGTATGAGAAACATCTTACTCGTTTTTGGAATCCTTCTTACAAGTCTCTCTCTCCGGGCACAACTTGCCCCTGATTTTACAGTCACCGATATTGACGGCCAGGTACATCATCTCTATGATGATTATCTTAATCAAGGTAAAACGGTGATGATCAAAATCTTCTTTACGACGTGTCCCCCCTGTAATTCCATCGCGCCCCTGATGGAACCATTCTACCAGGAATGGGGTGCCGGGCAGAACGATGTTGAGTTTTTTGAAATGACGGACAAGAGTTTTGATACCAACAGCCTTGTCGAAGCTTATGCTCAACAATACAATGAGACTTTTCCTGCTATCAGCATGCAGGGAGGAAGCCTTACCGCTGTCCAGCCATACAAGAATGGGGATTTCGGACAATGGTTTGGCACGCCAACTTTTATAGTGATAGCGCCGAATGGCACGGTTCAATATGATGTTGACGGAGCCGGCAACCAAGCTACTATCAATGCATTAGACGACGCAATTGCTGCAACAGGTGCGCTGAAACCAGGACAGGTGCCTAATGCACCTGATTTCAATGTGACGGACATCAACGGCCAGAGTCATCATCTTTATGCTGATTATCTAAATCAGGGTAAAACAGTGGTACTTGAAATCTTTAATTCCACCTGTTCACCCTGTAATTCAATCGCCCCATTACTTCAGCCTCTGAATGAGGAATGGGGCGGTGGCAGCGGTGATGTTGTCTTTTTTGAAATGACTGATCAGATCTCCGATAACAACTCTCTTTTATTCACCTTTCAGGAAAATTATGATCACACTTTTCCGGCCATCAGCAATGACGGAGGAAGCCTTGCAGCTGTTGCTCCTTATAAAGATGGAACATTTGGGCCTTGGGTTGCAGCACCCACATTTGCGGTCATTTCGCCCAGCGGGCTTGTCAGCTACAATGTGAAGGGCGCTAATCATCAGGCGACCATTGATGCCATCGACGCCGCCATCGTTGCTACAGGCGCAACTAAGCTCCCTCCACCTGTCGTAGCGCCAGACTTTACGGTGACAGATATCAATGCGCAGTTGCATCACCTTTATGCGGACTACTTAAATCAGGGTAAAACAGTTTTGCTAGAGGTTTTCTATACAACATGTCCTCCTTGCAATTCAATCGCACCGCTCATGGAACCGTTTTACCAGGAATGGGGTGCCGGTGATCATGATGTTGAGTTCTTTTTGATGACCGATAAAAATTCTGACACCGATCCACTTGTTGTAACATATCATACAACCTACGGTGAAACGTTTCCAGCTATTAGCAAACACGGAGGTAGCCTTACTGCCGTTGAACCCTATAAAAACGGATCATTTGGCCCCTGGTCAGGAACTCCGACCTTTATTGTCATCGCTCCCGATGGCACTGTACAATACGATGTAGACGGGCTTAATAACGAGCTCACTATTGATGCCATTGACGCTGCTTTGCTTGCTACTGGCGCCGAGAAACCCTCACAAGGTGAAAATCCTGTATTGGTTGGAGGGCTAGTCCAGTTCCTTTCCGGTAATTCAGGAATTGGTAATGCTTTAGTACAAGTGGTTGATACAACAAACAATGTCATCGTGCAGGATATTACGGATGCAAATGGAGCGTTTAGCCTAGAGGTCCTGCTCAGTGAGGTTCAGCCAGGATGGCAACTCAAAGTTGTCAAAGAAGGGAGTCCTACCAACGGCGTAAATGCCATTGATCTCGTCAAAATTCAAAAGCACTTGTTGTTTGTTGAGCCTATGGATAATCCATACTCCAAACTTGCTGCGGATGCTAACGGTTCAGGCACTATCAATTCCCTGGATATTGTGACCTTACTCAAATTACTACTCGGTGTGACGACCCATTTTCCGGATCAGCAGAGTTGGATTTTTGTACCAGCAGATACCGACTTTGGACCACCTACCCAGCATCCACCGATCATTTCTAGTTATTCAATACCATTGAAGGACATCCTTGATGGTGTCAGGGAACCTGCCTTTGTGGCCATCAAAAAAGGAGATATCAACGGCAATGCGCTATTAGATTAACCGCTGATGATTAAACATTAAAAAAGGAGTGGCGAACAGGTAGGGATTCAAAATTTTCAACCCCTACCTGTTGGCCACTCCTTTTATTTGCAAAGCAGATTACATCATTTATCAATTCATCTTTGCGGCCCAGCCCTGAATGGCGGCGTTGATTTCTGCTTTATTCTCTTCATAATAATTATCGTTCTCATCAGCCAATCCAAGCTCAGCACATTTTGTTCCACTCGCAACGGCCGCTGACATATCACCTTTCTTCGCTTCCACTTTTGCACGGATATACCAGTTCCAGCTGCTGCTAAATTGATCTGTTGACAATTTGGCCCATTCCAAAGCCTGATCCATATTGCCATTAGCATCAATCAGAAACTGAGCGCCTTCAGCATAAATAACCCATTTCTTTTCTGGTGGTGTTGTACCTAATGCTGCGATAATATTAGACATTGCCTGCTCCATAACGTCAACTTTAAACCTGAGGTAGAGGCGCATTTTCTCCCATGACAATTTGATATAACCCATATCCATCTTCATGTCATGGATCGTGTATAAGAGTCGTTCCTGAAGGCCCTCATTCATTTTAGGTTCTACAGTAAACCGGACTTCATCCAGGGCTTCATTGTAACTATAGGCTCCCCACTGATCGGTTTTCTTATTGAAAATGACGGTCCATTCTTTTTCACCGGGAATGAAAAACAGTGCATACTTGCCTGCACGAAGCGTCTGACCTTCTATGTTAACATCAGTACTGAATTCCACTGTCGTGGCTTCATTGGCCCCTCCCCGCCAGACTTTATCATACGGTACCACCGCGCCCCAGATCAATCTTTCCTTTACGGCAGGTGAACTATAATTAACCTTCACCTCAGTGAGTCCGATGGTGTATGAAACCGAGGCTTTAGGGCTTACCCGTGGAAGTTCGATATCCTGAGCTAACAGTGAAGTTGCTGCTCCGCAGAGCATGAATAGGATGAAGAGTGTTTTCATTCGTTTTTGAATTTATGGTGTATTTCAAAGCAGGATCATTTTTACCCTGATTCAACTGATTGGTAAAACGAAGTTCAAATTCAGTTTCGTATATCCTGTTTACGCTTAAGCACCAGCCTGGTGCCAACCAAAAACCTTCATTCCAAGAAGACATAAAAGGCCTTTTGGTATCCTGAAGTTGATATTTAGATCCTGGGGGTGCTGAAATGAAGTGTCAGGAAGATCATGGCAACTTTCATAGCATCACTAATGTCTATGGGTAACTCGTCCACAATCGTCCAATCCCGCGGATCACCTTCCCAACGGGTATGCATCTGAAAAAAGTGATCTTTATTTGAATCAATCTCCCACTCCTCCATGATGTTGGAATATTTTGACTCCCAGTTGATTTGATGGCTTCCGTCATTTAGTTTCCAACGGTGAAACTCCCCAACCCAGGCTGTTTTGGCATTCACGGTCATGCCTTCGCATCTAATCACCCAAAGGTTCGGATCGTCCGTCCATTTCTGTTCAATAGAGGCTGTAATATCCCCAACACTCAGATCCCAGGCAGTCCAATCATCACTGAAGGTCCACCGTAAACGTAATTCGCCTTCGATATCTTCATCTTCTGTCAGCAGTATCCACTCCCGGAAAGAATTGTTGTAGCGTGTTTCTGCCCCAACAATCCGCTGCGTGTATGCATAGGGAATGAAAAGGAGAAGACACAAAACATGTAGTAAACTCCTTTTCAGTAGCATGGAAAGATTTAAAGTAGAAACGCTCAACCTTTGATTTTAATTTCAACCATACCTTAGCTTAGATCTATTGCAAGACAAACCAGGCGACTGCTAGCTTGATAAAAAGAACAGGCTACCTCCTTGTACCAGGTTATAACTTTAATGCTACAGATTTCATTTCGGCTCAAAAAGGAAGATCATCATAAGAGGTTCCTTCGTCGGAAGTCATCGGGGGCGTTGATGGAAAATCTCCTGCTGCAGCTCTTGGTTTGGACTCCTGTCCGGCTGCTTCCACCCTCCAGGCTTGAAGATTGGTAAAGTACTTACCTTGCCATTCCCTGCCTCGGAGATCAAAGTAAACCTTGATCGTAGTGCCTTCATCGATATTATCAATGATTTCACAACGATCCTGGACTAACTGGAACTTGATGTGCTGCGGATACTGAGTAGATTCATCAAGGATCACAAACTCCCTGGTTTGGAAGGTGCCTGATTTTTGTTCTTTATCAAATTTTTTATGAAGTTTTCCTTCTACTTCAAATGACATAGGTTGATGTTTTAAAGGTGATTAATAAGCTTTGGCAAATAAGACTCTACCGGCAGATGGATTTCCGGTCAGAATACATTTTCCTTGTTCAGGTTTCTGATCGAGGGGGATACAACGTATCGTTGCTCTGGTCAGTTCCTTGATTTTCAATTCTGTTTCAGTGGTTCCATCCCAATGCGCAGAAATAAAACCACCTTGTTCATCAAGGATAGTTTTAAAGGTGTCAAAATCATCAGCCTCACGGGTGTTTTCGTGACGGTACCGTAATGCTTTCAACAGCAGGTTTTGTTGAATTTCATCCAGTAAGTTTTCAATAAACCTACCCAGTCCTTCAAGCGATACAAACTCCTTTTCTCTGGTATCCCTGCGAGCGACTTCAGCCTGACCTTTTTCAAGATCACGCTGTCCAATGGCAACACGAACAGGAACCCCTTTCATTTCATATTCGGCATATTTGAATCCCGGTCTTGATTTTTCGTCTATATCAAATTTGACAGAAATTCCTTTTGCCTTGAGTTCACTCATCAATTTTTCAGCTACCTCATTGATCGCAGGATCAGGTTTGGGTACCGGAATGATCACCACCTGAAGGGGCGCAAGCTTTGGCGGGAGCACAAGCCCTTCATCATCACTATGGGTCATAATCAGACCTCCTATCAAACGGGTCGAGACACCCCACGAGGTAGCCCAGACTAGCTCCTGCTGATTGTTTTCATTGAGAAAAGAAACATCAAAAGCACGGGCAAAATTCTGCCCGAGGAAATGTGATGTGCCTGCCTGAAGGCTTTTTCCATCCTGCATCAAAGCCTCGATAGTGTAAGTATCCTCAGCTCCGGCAAAACGTTCATTTGCAGTTTTCACTCCTTTAACCACGGGCATAGCCATCCAGTTTTCTGTAAAGTCTGCATAGATATTGTGAATCATTTGCGCCTCCTTCACAGCTTCATCCTTTGTCGCATGCGCTGTGTGGCCTTCCTGCCAAAGGAACTCAGTAGTACGTAAAAAAGGTCTGGTACGCATTTCCCAACGGACCACATTCGCCCATTGATTGATGAGCAAAGGCAAATCTCTGTAAGATTGAATCCAGTCTTTATAGGTACTCCAGATGATTGTTTCAGAGGTCGGGCGAACGATCAGCTCTTCTTCGAGTTTGGCTTCAGGATCCACGATCAACCCACCGCCATTCGGATCAGCTTTGAGCCTGTGATGGGTTACAACTGCACATTCTTTTGCAAATCCTTCCACATGCTGAGCCTCCCGGCTAAGAAAACTCTTAGGGATGAACAATGGGAAATAGGCATTGACATGCCCAGTGCGTTTGAATTCACTGTCCAATACTCCCTGGATTTTTTCCCAGATAGCATATCCGTATGGTTTGATCACCATACATCCCCTGACCGCAGAATTGTCTGCAAGTCCAGCTTTCCTCACTATATCAAGGTACCATTGTGAATAATCCGCTGATCTCGGTGTTATTTCCTTTGCCATAAAACCATCTTAAAACTCCCTTGCCGGGGTATTTATGTTAATTTCTCATTAAGGTTCTATACGATTGAAACTTCTCCAACGGATAGAGCGTCGTAGGTATAAATGAACCCAAAAAGTTGTGGTGGTTTGATTTCAACTTATTTAACAACGCGGTGACAGTTATTTAAGCTCTCTTTAACTACATATAGGCGGTAAAAGTAATACTTTTAACCTTGGATGTTGAGAGTTTCTGCCACCCGGCTTTAAACGAACGCAGGCTATGAAATTTTACGTGTTGAAAAATTACCTTGCAATGATGATCATCATGATGATCATTCCATCTGTAAAGGCTCAGTTTGACGATGTCTATTACGACCCGGATGAACATGTACCGATTGTAAAATATTCATTGGATGAATCTGCTTCTGCTACCAGCAGTGAAGCCGATGTCACTTATTTCGATGATGATTCCTACGGCTACTATGATGAGTATGATGATTATGATTACTACTACTCATCCCGCATCAGAAGGTTCTATCGTCCTTATGCAGGCTTCGGATTTTATGATCCAGTCTATGTAGGTTACAACTATTACGATCCGTTTGCCTGGGACTCTTACGCTTACTCAGGATCAAACATCTATTTCAATTTCGGATTCGGAAACAGTGCCGGATTTGGTTGGAATAACTGGTATGCCCCTGCTCCATATTATCATGGATACAATAACTGGTATTATCCTAGTTATACCTTTTGGAACGGCTGGGGAGGCAATTATCCTTATGGGGGTTATTACAATCCTTATTGCCCGCCAAATGGATACTACGGTGGTGGTTGGGGCACAGGGTATAATCCCGGACATGGGCATGACGACTACTATGGTGGAAATAGAGATCATTATTATGGGCCAAGGACCGCTGGCAATACCGGATCCTCTCCACGAAGACTTCCATCCTCTCCTGGATTGAGTTCGCCAACAGTCAAAGACGTTGATTCACAGATCACAGATTCAAATGATCGTCCTTCCGGACTTCCGACAACTGGAACACCTGGTCGGACAGTACCTTCGGGCTCACCTGTGACAACACAGCCGGATCATTCTCCAACGGAGCCCGCGCCAGTTCGTCAGGAAGCCACGCTAGGTGGTGTCAGACAGGTGCCTATTGATAAGGAACTACCAAGGGAGCAATCTACGCCTACCGATGGCAAGAGACCTGTCTTCAGACCTGATGTTGAAAAATATCAACCTTATCCGACTCCAGAAAGGTCCAAGCCAGTAACCCCTGCTCCGGGTGTTGAAAACCCTGCAGGTAGGCCATCAACATCACCGAAGGATAACTACAGACCTTATCCCGGCAATGATAATCCTCAGTCTCCAATAAGGACTGATCAATTACCTGCTTACACCCCTCCAACCAGGAGCAGTGAAGACAGACCAAGTTATACTCCGCCTTCACGACAAAATAGCAGACCAGAACAAACATCACCTGACCGTCCAAGTTATACTCCTCCACAGAGGAGTGACGATGAGCCCAGAAGTAATGACAGACCAAGTTATTCACCTCCCCAAAGGAATAATGATACTCCGCGAAGCAGCGATAGGCCAAGTTATTCGCCATCTTCATCTTCCGGGCATAGTTCACCAGCCGGAGGCGGCAGCAGTAACCGGTCTTCAGGAGGCAGCGGCGGTTCCAGCAATCAATCTTCTTCTCCGAGAGGAAGAGGGTAACAACAAGTCAAACGATATTAGCTTAATGGTAAGGCTGCAGAATGGTTTTCATTATTCTGCAGCCCTTAAAAGCATAGACCTATGAAAAGGATTGAAATACTCATTACGTTGCTGATCATTCTCCTTGCTGCGCCAGCATGGTCCCAGACTGCAACCGAAGCATACAGACTTTCTGTTTCGGAACCTCTGGGTACCGCCAGAAATCTTGGCACTGGAAACAGCATGTTTGCTATTGGACCAGACTTCTCAGCAATCGGATCTAATCCTGCAGGGATTGCCGGTTATTGGAAGAGTGAATTCACCATCACGCTGGGCGGACAGTTTAATCACTTTTCTTCCAGTTTTACGGAGGACAGAAGCCAAGCGACCGAAGGGAACTACAACAATTTCACACTTCCAAATGTAGGTTTCGTGCTTTCAAGCCAACAGAGAAAAAGTAAATGGGTGACTTCAAACTGGGCAGTCGGATATAACCGGATGGCAGAGTATCGCCGTGAAACAAACTATTCAGGTTCAACATTGGGTTCTATCACTGACAGCTGGAGCGAAAATGCATTCGGTCTGTCATCTGAAGAATTGAATGGCTTCGAAGAAGGCCTGGCCTGGCAATCAGGAGCTATCTATGATTTTGAAGAGGACAGGGTCTATGAAACAGATTACAATCTAAATCCTGAATATAAGCTTTTAAAATTGGAGAAATCCACGCTGGAAGGCGGCAAATCAGAACTTTTCCTTGGGTATGCTGCCAACTACGACAACAAAATTCTTTTTGGTGCTTCGTTCAATATCCCGCTCGTCAATTACACGGAGTTTCGTGAGTATGTTGAGACAGATGGCACTGAAAATGGCATACCTTTTTTTAATGATCTACAGTATAACAGTTATATCAATTCAACAGGCTCAGGTATAAACGGTAAATTTGGAATCACCTTCAAACCTTCTAAAAACCTGAATATCTCCGCTGCGGCACATACGCCTACAAAACTCTTTATGACTGACAACTATAATACTTCGCTGTCCTATGATTACACAGATGAAAATAATGACGGGCCGATCTTAGCTGAGTCACCATATGGTAGTTTTCGGTATGCGCTCGTCACTCCCTGGTCGCTTATGGGAGGCATAGGCATTATTGCAGGTGAACAGGGATTTATTGGCGCCAGCATTAAGTGGACTGATTATTCAGCTATGCATTTTGATTACAGTATCGGTGGTAATGGCAACTATTATGATCAGGAACAACAGGAGGTCAACCAGGCTATCCGCGCCAATTATTCCTCAAGTTTCGATATCAATCTGGGAGGTGAATTTGTCATTCGTGCGTTCCGGTTGAGAGGCGGTGTATCCCTGGCGCAATCATCATACGCCGATGATAAAAATTTCGATCCTTCTTATCATGCTGGAATCGGTTTCAGGGCTGATGCTTTTTACATTGATTTTGGATATAAATATGCTACTCCATTGGAAGGTTATCTACCATACGAAACGAATACTACCCCCCAACCACTTGTTCAGATTGACAACAATCGTACCACCATCGCCGGAACAATTGGTCTAAAATTTTAGAAAAGAAAAAAGCCTTGAATGATTAAAGCCTTATGGGTTTTGATCGAGCTTCGATGATCATAGCATTAACACAGGCCCGGGTATCTTCTGCAATGGTATCCGGGCTTTTACTTTCTAATGGCAAGCCTATGATGCCTTTGACCCTGTGCGAGGATCTTGATGTAAAAAGTCGTTTAAAATAGCTTAATAAAGATCCATCCGTCCAATAATAACCCTGGTCTGGATACTCAATCATTACAGGAACTACTGGAATGCCTTTTCTGAAAGCCATTTCAATCGCACCCTTCTTGAAATCGCCCGTGAGATGACCTCCATGGGTTGTTCCTTCAGGATAAATCAAAACAGGATATCCAGAAAGAAGTCGTTCCTCAATCGCATCAAGCGCTGCTCTTCGACTATGGTGATCATGCCGGTGTACTAAGATGATACCCGTTTCTTTTGCACCTCTTCCGAGTACCGGGTAATTACCAACCTCAGCTTTGGATAAAATGTATGCATCGATGGATCCAAGTTGTATTAGTGGATCAAGCATAGACCTGTGATTGGAAACATACAGACAGGCACCTGGCTGCATGACACCATACTGTGTGTAATGTATGTCAAGTATGGATAAAGCGGCCTTGCAAAATTTTCTTCTGTACCTGAATCCTCTTTCAGTATCCTTCCCTTTGATTGCTGAAGCAAATAATAATAGGCTGAGATACCAGCTCAACATGATAAAGACTCCTGAAAATTTTATCCACGGACGTAGGTGCTTCATTATCCTTCAAAGATAACTGTAAGTGGGTGGTATACCCACACTAACCATAGCGCAAAAAAAAGCAATGGTGCTTTCTTTCAATTCATCCCTTCGTGGAAAGGATATGTTAAGTCTATATTGGCCTTGTTACTTTGGCTCAAAAGAAAGTGAAACAGCATTCATGCAATACCTCAGACCAGTGGGGTTTGGTCCATCATCAAATACATGCCCAAGATGTCCGCCACAGCGACGACATAACACCTCAACTCTTTTCATTCCATAGGACACATCTTCATCTTCCTGCACATGGGTTTTGTCAAGAGGTGCATAAAAACTGGGCCAACCGGTACCGGAGTCAAACTTTGTTTCTGATGAAAACAAAGTCAAGCCGCAACCAGCGCATGTGTATATACCGGCTTTCTTATTGTCATTGTACTTACCTGTAAATGCCCTTTCAGTACCTTTCTCTCGTAACACATAGTATGCCGCAGGATCTAACTGAGCTTTCCATTCCGCCTCCGATTTAGATACAACGGAAATGGTTTCTCCCTTTTCATCTAGAAAAGAACCGTTTGATGACTTAGAGTTTGCTTCAGGTTGTTTTGCAGTTGACTGCAAACATGCTTGCATAGTGAAACCGAAAAATAATGCCGTGATTAGGATGTAACGTTGCATAGGTAGCCCGATTTATTGCTTCAGTTTGTCAGCAAATGATGCACGAACCTTCGCCACTTTTGGAGTGATCACAGCCCTGCAATAACCTGCATTTGGATTAAGGGCATAATAATCCTGATGGTACTCTTCCGCAGGATAATACGTATCCGCAGCAACAATTTCAGTTACTATTGGTGAATCCCAAATGGTGGTGGCAACTTCCTTTTTCGACTTTTCAGCCTTGGATTTTTGTTCTTCCGAATAATAAAAAACTGCAGAGCGGTACTGTGTACCCGCATCGGCACCCTGTCGATTGAGTGTAGTGGGATCGTGCGTGGTCCATAACACCTCAAGTAATTCCTCATAAGAAATGACCGAGGGATCAAAAGTGATCCGGGTTACTTCAGCATGGCCGGTAGTACCGGTACAAACCTCTCTATATGTTGGATTCTGAACAGAACCTCCCATATATCCTGATTCCACTTTAATGACACCTTTCAGTTCCTGGAAAACGGCTTCAACACACCAAAAACATCCGGCTCCGAAGGTTGCAATTTCTGTATTCATAGTTTGGTCGACAATTTGATCCACGGCAGGAGCTTTTTCAGATGCCTGCCCGGAAGATTTCTGGGAGGTACAGGAAGAGCTCAGGCCAAAGAGAATAAGGATAAAAATTAATGGTTTAGTAGTACGCATAATGATCAGAACAGGTTTGATGACGAAAAGTTAACTCCCGGTCTAATAAAATGCATAATTGGTCATTCAACCTCCTTTCTTCATTATAATTCCTAATTTTGTACCGTTTTTCAAAGCGGAATGGGGATCAATTCCACCTTGCCGTATTATCTAATTTAATATTCAACCTAAGTATGAACAACAATAGAAAACAGTGGTTTTTGAGCCTTTTGGCTGCTTTTACCTTTACTGCAGCTTTTGGACAGCAGGAACCCAGTCCCCATGATTTCGGTAAAATGTGGACTTTCGAAAACCCACCTAAAGAATGGTTTCTCAAAGCCTATAATTACGACCTCGATCAGGAATGGTTTGATGAAGGCAGGATGTCAGCCTTAAGGTTTGCCTCCTGGTGCTCTGCTTCATTCGTTTCCCCTAATGGATTGGTGATGACCAACCACCATTGTTCCCAACCGGTGGTGTCCGACTTGCAGAAGGAAGGTGAAAATTTTGACAACAACGGATTTTTTGCTTCAACACTTGCTGATGAAAGACGTAATCCTGAGGTTTTTGTCGAGCAACTGATCAAGGTGGCTGATGTCACTGACAAGATCAAAAGTCTGATCGGAAATGCAGGCACAGATGCAGAAAAGCAGACCAAAACCCAGGAAGCCATCAACACAGTAATAAAGGAATATACCAGCAAACCAGGTTGGGAAAACCTTCGCCTTCAGACTATACCATTCTACAGCGGAGCCAAGTTTTCATTGTATGGATACAAGCGGTATGATGACGTACGTCTCGTTTTTATTCCTGAAGCCCAATTGGGCTTCTTCGGAGGAGATCCTGACAACTTTACTTATCCACGCTACAATCTGGATTGTACTTTCTGGAGGGTATATGACGAAAATGGCAACCCATTGAATACTGCTGACAATTACTTCCCATTCAATGTAGATGGCATCCAGGAAAATACCCCTGTCTTTGTGATTGGTAACCCGGGCTCAACAGAGCGATACAGGACTGTTTCACAACTGGAATACGACAGGGACTATAGATATCCTGTAGACATTGAGTTTTTTACAAACCGCATGAAAATGCTGGAGGAGGAATATGCGCTCAATCCTGATGATGATACCAAAAATACCATATTCAGCCTCTCAAATTCACTCAAAGCTATTAAAGGAACCGAAAGTGGCTTAAAGGACCCGGCATTGTTTGACCGTAAGGTTAAAATGGAACAAAAAATCAGGGCGAATGCAGCCGGAAAAACCTACTGGGATGATATGGCCAAATACTATGTGCCCTTATCTAAATATGGTTCTGAACTGCGTTTCTTGGCACCATCACCGATGTCCGGAAGTACCCTCTCTTTGCTTCACACGATCAACCAATATACTACGATCGCTGCAGAAAATCCTGAGAGCTCTGAACTCGAAGGTCTCGAGAAAAAAATGACTGAAATGGCGCCTCTCATTAAAGAACCTAAAGAAGTTAAAACCTTTGGTATGGTGCTGGGTGAAGTAAAGAAATTTGCTCAGGCTGATGATGTATACATCAATAACATCTTAGATGGACGAACACCCGATGAGGCTGCAAAGAAAATTATTTCATCTTCTGTATTTTCAGATGAAAAAGACCTCGCCAAACTGTTTGATAAAGACACTAAAAAATTCCTGAAAAGTAAAGATCCATTAATTGAAGCCGCCAACCTACTTGTCCCTAAATACAATGAAGCCGTTAAGGCCTTCCAGTCAACAGGCGTGGCCCGAAAGCAAATCGAACAGAACGTTGCTGGTGAAGTTTTTAAAGTCTATGGAAATGCACTTCCACCGGATGCAACCTTTACACTTCGTATTTCTGATGGCGTAATCAAAGGATATGAATACAATGGCACTACTGCTCCCATCAAAACAACTTACTTTGGTATGTATGAGCGTTATCAGTCAAACGACGGAAAATTTCCATGGTCTCTGCCTGAAAAATGGCTAAACCCTTCTATGGATCTTCTCAAATCTCCAATGAATTTTGTCTGCACAGCAGACATCATCGGAGGTAACTCAGGCAGTCCGATCATCAATGTTAAGAGAGAAGTTGTTGGGTTGGTTTTTGATGGTAACATAGAATCCCTTCCAGGTAAGTTTATCTTTGACGAAAAAAATAATCGTACGGTAGCGGTTCACGCAGGCGGTATAGTTGCCGCATTGCGTTATATTTACAAAGCAGATCGCTTGGTGGCAGAGCTCACCGGCAAATAAGAGAATTGACCCAAATCAATTGATTACGTTAGAGCCTGGAATTTTCCGGGCTCTTTTTTTTCTTACCTTTCACCACTACAACTCATCTTGATGAAATATAGAGCCCTCCTGTTTTGCATTGCCTTCTTGTTACACGCCCCAATGCTTAAAGGGCAGGTCAAACCGGCACCCGACAGGGCAGAAGGGCAAGGCCCATATGCACAAATGATCATCAGGGGAGCCACCCTGATCAATGGGACTGGTTCACCACCCATCGGCCCCGTAGACATTGTCATAGAAGGAAATAGAATCGTGGATATTGAAATCGTTGGATATCCCGGTGTCACCTTATCAGATGATGACAGGCCAAAGGCCAAAGAGAATGGCTATGAACTGGATGCTACTGGCATGTATGTATTGCCTGGCTTTGTTGACATGCATGGCCATATTGGTGGAAAAGCACAGGGTGCTGACGCTGAATATGTCTACAAACTATGGATGGCACATGGCATCACCACCATCAGAGAACCATCAGCCGGCAATGGACTTGAATGGGTTCTGAATGAAAAGAAACGCAGTGCTGAAAACAAAATAACCGCGCCGCGAATCCTTGCTTACACCGCCTTTGGGATGGGTGAAGAAGAGACCATCAAAGATGCTGCCGGTGCCCGTGCATGGGTTCAAAAGAACATCAAAAACGGAGCTGATGGCATTAAATTTTTTGGGGCTCCACCGGAGGTCATGGCCGCCGCCCTGGATGAAAACAAAAAAGCAGGGTTGCGCTCTGCATGTCATCATGCACAAGTGGACGTGGCAAGATGGAACGTACTCAACAGTGCGCATGCCGGACTGACGACAATGGAACATTGGTATGGACTTCCCGAAGCATTATTTGAAGACCGTACTATCCAGGACTATCCGGTTGATTATAATTACATGGACGAACAGGACCGCTTTTCAGAAGCAGGTCGTCTATGGAAACAAGCGGCCCCACCCTTCTCCATTCACTGGAATAAAGTGATGGATGAGCTATTGACCCTTGACTTCACCATCGATCCAACATTTAATATCTACGAAGCCAGCAGGGATCTGCATCGGGCAAGAAGACTTGAGTGGCATGAGGATTACACCATGCCCAAACTATGGTTGTTTTTTCAACCGAGCAGGATCTCCCATGGATCTTACTGGCATTACTGGGGCACCGAACAAGAAGTAGACTGGAGAGAAAACTACAGGCTATGGATGACCTTCGTAAATGAATATAAAAACCGGGGAGGACGAGTGACGGCCGGATCAGATTCCGGATTTATATTTCAACTCTATGGATTTGCTTATATACGCGAACTGGAATTACTCCGTGAGGCAGGTTTCCATCCATTGGAGGTGATACGTTCCGCGACCTTATATGGTGCTGAAGCACTGGGGCTGAATAAAGAAATCGGTAGCGTAGAAGTTGGTAAATTAGCCGACCTGATCATCATTGAAGAAAATCCATTGAAGAACCTTCAGTGCCTGTATGGAACAGGGGCTATCAAACTCAATGAAGAAAATAAAGTGGAGCGTGTCGGCGGTGTTAAGTATACCATCAAAGACGGAATCATTTATGATGCCAAACAATTGCTCAGGGATGTAAAAAGGATGGTGGATAAAGAAAAAGAAGAAACCGGATTTAAACTTGTTCAACCAGGCATGGGGACATCTGATCGTTAACGAAAACAACTATTCAATCTGCAATAGAACCAGTATACCTTATGGCACAACGTCGTGATTTTCTACAAACCCTCGGCATGATGGGATTAAGTCTGCCGCTAATCCATAAAGCTGTAGAGCGTAATTCAAAATATTCATCTGCTAGTGCAGGCCATCCTTTGATCTTATGTAGCAGGGATGAATACTGGGCTAAGAAAGTTTTACCCCCAGCCTGGGCTGCATTCCAGGCTTCCGGCAATATACTGGATGGCATCGAAGCAGGATCCAATGTCTGTGAACTGGATCCGGAAGATACTTCAGTAGGTTATGGTGGATTACCTGACGAGCGAGGAGTTGTCTCATTGGATGCATCTATCATGTACGGACCCACGCACAAATGTGGCAGCGTGGCCTCACTCGAAAATATCAAAAAAGCGTGTTCAGTAGCACGGCTGGTGATGGAACGAACGGACCATGCCATGATTGTAGGAGCAGGTGCCCTTGCTTTTGCAAAGGCGCATGGTTTTCCGGAGGAAAACCTGCTCACCGAAGAAGCCCGGCTCATATGGCTGGAATGGAAAGAAAATCTCAGCGAAAATGATGACTGGTTACCCCCTGCTGACAAGGAGTATTATAAAAAACTGAGAAAAAGAGGCACAATCAATGTGCTGGGTATGGGAAATAATGGAGAAGTAGCTGGTATCACCACCACGAGTGGTTTGTTTGGCAAAATACATGGTCGTGTCGGCGACTCACCGATCATTGGTGCAGGATTATATGTTGACAATGAAGTTGGCGCTGCCGGAGCGACAGGACGTGGTGAAGAATTGATCAGGACCTGCGGCTCTTTCTTATTGGTAGAAAAAATGAGAGCAGGCTTGTCTCCACAACAAGCATGTGAAGAGGTCATTGAAAGAATATTCTATGTCAACGGTGGATTTAAAAATGTAAACTTCAATATAAAGATGGTCGCTTTTAATAAGGATGGCGATGCGGGAGTTGCCTCGATCATGCAGGAAGATGGAGCTGTCCCTTATGCTTCTATGATCACTGCGGATGGCATCAAAGTCGTCCCGGGTAAATTGATGAAATAAATAATTTTCTAAAAAAAAATTGTCATGTAAGGGCTCAAAATGTAGGGGTTATAATATTAGATTTCACCTTGCAGGATCTCGCCATGTAGGATTTCACCATGCAGGGGTTCACCATGCAAGGGTTCACCATGTAGGAGTTCACCATGTAGGAGTTCACCATGCAGGAGTTCACCATGCAGGAGTTCACCATGCAGGA
>JAWXAW010000170.1:0-3012 GCA_034439675.1 Saprospiraceae bacterium
GCAATAGATGGTCCTGCATTGATGTGAAACTTACCCAGGTGTAAACGCGCCATCACGGGTAATTCAAATGAGTACATCCGCAGCGTCGATTCTTGATCTGTTAAAGGATTGTTATCGTTGAGCTTACCGCCTTTCATGATAAAATATAATTCGGAAACGATAGACATATGGCGTGAAATACCTGCCTGGTAGGAGGCCCCGATAGTGATACCCAAGGCCGGTTTTTTGTAATCGGCAAGACCACTATTGGCATCTCCATAATAAAGGTTGGTACCAATCGCATTGACAAAGAAATGCACGTAAGATTCCTGCGCTGCTTTTGTATCCGTGATGTTGGGTGATCCTGTTTCCTGTGATTGTCCGAAGGAAAAAGCGTAAAGGAACATCATACCTGTTACGAGCACTGACTTCAATAAATGTTTCATACTTTTTTGTTTTAGTTGTTTTGTTAGATTAACACAACAAAAGTATGAGCAGGGGATGGGGTCCTAAATTTTACTATGCGAAGCGGGGGAAGTTGTCTGCATGATGGGGTTGTTTATCTGCGAAATAGGCAATGCCCCTTCGAAATTTCTACTTCGGGAATTTCTCTCCTCCCGATGCTCGTGCGTTGCACAAGGCGGGATCTCACTTCGTTCGACCTTTGTGCTCCGCAACCCCGGGGTGAAAGCTTTCGGTATCCTCGGGGTTAATGAAATCTACTACCTCAGCGTTAACGAAACAATCTGGACAACATATTAAATGGAAATACTCTACCCCGGGGTTGCGCAGCACACAGGAGAGGGTTTTTCGAAGAAAAACCTGAAGGGGCTACATGGAAGTTGCGAAGTGGCTACTGACTATTGATCAACTTCAAGAACACATCCTTATACGTATCCGAAATCGGAATCAGTTGATCCCCAATCTTGATCCTCCCTCGTTCGACGGATTCGATTTTAGCTAGAGCCACCATATAGGATTTATGGACCCTGCAGACGATGCTGGTAGGGATGACCTTTTCAAATTCACTGAAATTTTGAAGGGTCATGACCTTTTTATTGATGGTATGGATCCTGCGGTAATCGCGCATGCCTTCAATGTAGATGATTTCGTTGAGCATGATTTTCTCGAGGCGGTTTTCAGTCTTGACGAAGATGAATTCCGGTGGTGTATCGGGAGTACGATGGACTATATTGTCCTGTGCTTTATTCACAGCTTGTAGGAAGCGGTTGAAGGTGAATGGTTTTAACAGGTAATCAGTGATTTGAAGCTCGTAGCCCTTGAGTGCATATTCCTGATAGGCGGTGGTAAGGATCACCTGGCTGTTGATCTTGGAGCTCTCAAGGAGTTCTATGCCGGTGAGTTCATCCATATTGATATCCAGGAAGAGAATATCTACTTTGTTGCTGTTGAGATATGCCAGTCCGGTCAGGGCATTGTCGAAGGTTGCATCCAATTGCAGAAAAGGGACTTTGCTGACAAAGTCTTTAGTTTTTTCGAGCGCAAGGGGCTCGTCTTCGATGATGATGCAGCTCAATTTATCCATTGGGAATGGTTAAGTTAACACTATATCGTTCATCTGTCTTATCTACGTCCAGTTGATGTTGGCCGGGATAAAGGAGATTTAGTCTTTTTCTGATCAATTCATTCCCCAAGCCACCGGCAGTATGCTGCAGTATCGCATTGGGATCAAATTTATTCTCGCACACCAGTTGTACGGTTGCGTCCTTGATATAGATGTGGACAGTAATCGCGTTTTCTAGTTTTTTATTGGTGGTATGTTTAAAAGCATTTTCGATAAAAGGAATGAACACCATGGGTGCGATCATCTTATTGCCCGGCTTGCCGGTGACTTCAAAGTGTACATAGTTTTCGTTGGCGGTCCGAATCTTTTGTAGGTCGATGTACTTGTCTATATATTCGATTTCTTTGGCCAGCGAGATCTTATCTCCCTTTGTTTCATAAAGGATAAACCGCATGATGTCGGACAACTTATTGAGGTATTCTGAAGCGACTACGGAATCCTTTAGGATCAGGGCATCGATATTGTTGATGGTGTTAAACAGCAGATGTGGGTCGAGCTGAGATTTGATCAACGCCATTTCCATTTCATGGGTTTTTTCGGTCAGGGCTTCTTTAAGTTTGATCTCATTAAACCACGTAATAAATCCTTTGATGACCAAGGCTACCATACCGCAGATAGTGCCTATAGAGGTCATCACCGCGAGCGTACGAAGAGCGGTTGATCTCCCGTGAATGCCGCCTTCATCCATGTCCGCTAGTTGACCGGTCTCGATAAAATACCGTTGCAGAATATAGCCCAGGATGGATGCGACTAATGAAACCAACAGTCCAAACAGGATCGCCAGAAAGATTTTCTTTTGCTGCAGATACCTGGGAAAGAGGAAAAAATAATACAAAAAGTAGGATATTACTGAAGGTATAAAGGCGAAGAGGAGGATGCTGTAGAACGCTGTCATTACCCGGCCTGCCTGGTGACTGACATTCGTTCCGCTCCTGGAGTACACCCCCAGTACGATGAATATTAACAAGAAATAGCAAGCCCAGAAACCGAGGTGTATTAAGACGATGATTGATTTCTTCATGGTATATGCTGCAGCTATATATTGTCAAAGTTCATTGAAAAAAATCAAAGTTGAGCTTAGGTTGATTTAAGATCCTACGCTCTGCCTCTAAATCCTACTGAGGATTCCTTAGCCCTTCGCCTTAAAAGGGCTTGCATTTTAAAATATATAAAACAATGTTGAGCTTAAGTTGACTTAAGCTCGCGTACGTCGCATCAAAAAGAACATATTCCAAGTCAAAATCTGTACAGCTGTTTTCAACAGCATGCAAATATTTGTTTCCATGCTATGTCATGCGCCAGCCATCTGCGTCTTTTCTTAGAACTCTCCCCCGCCCCCTCTCTTTTTAGAACATGCTTTTGCAAGGCGAGTTGACTTATGGCTTTACAGATAACTCACCCCCGCCCCCTCTCTTTTTGAACATGACTTTCATATCGACATATAAGGC
>JAWXAW010000171.1:0-12782 GCA_034439675.1 Saprospiraceae bacterium
TGTTGCCAGTGAAACAACGTTTAAGTTATTTCCTGGAGCTTAAGGAATTACTACGCACGACCAAAATCAAAACGGTGATTGATGCCTCTTATCCGCTGGCACAGATAGCTGTCGCGCATGCCTACGTGGAGAAGGGACACAAGAGAGGAAGCATTATCATAGCGGTGTAGGCAATGCCTGGATGATAGGAATATCTATCTGAGTTTCTCCACCACCCGCTTTCGTATGCGGCTCAGTGATTCAGGCTTGACACCAATATAACTCGCCAGTTGATATTGCGGGACCCGTTGAAAGATGTCAGGCCTTGATTTCAAAAGGTTCATATACCGCTGTTCAGGCGTATCAGTCAGAAACGATGTCAGGATTTTCTTTTGCTCACTAAAGAATACTTCCATGACCGCCCTGGAGATGGTTTCAAATCTTGGGAATTTTTTAAACATGGCCTGGGCCGACTGCTCATTGCCCACGGCGACAGCGGTATCTTCAATACAAACCAGATAATGAGCCGAAGGCATGCGCGTGGCAAAGTTGGTCATGGATATCACCCATTGATCTTCCGTAAAGAAATTCGTTGTCTTTTCTTCGCCATCGACGAGGATGTACTCCCGGATACAGCCCTCGAGGATAAAGTAAGTATCTACAGCTACCTGACCTTCTCTGAGCAGCACGGTGCCTTTCTTGAAATGCTGTGCATCCATGCTCTCCTCAATAACCTTTGCCTCCTCTGCAGAAAGCGGAGATATCTTATGAAAATGATTGATGAATTTGTTTTGCATGTTTGCCCTTTAATGTGGTTTGTATTATGTATCTCTGTGTAATGTCGGCAATATATTTGTTTCGTATGTTTGTCCTACTCAATTAATCCATTCACTGAATGAACAAAGACACAGGAAAAAAGAAGGGAAATGTCAAGACAACCAGGTCCAAAAACTACGCTTCTCCCATATTGGATGCTTTCGGAAGTTCTCTTACCCTCAAAGGCTTGGCCGCTATCCTGATCCTGGGATTCATCATCTATGCAAATACATTTGAGAGCACCTTCCATCTCGATGACATCAACAATATTCGTGATAATCCATCCCTCCGGAATATATCAGACATCAAGGCCATGTGGCAGTTTAGCCAAACCCGATTTCTGGCCCTGTATTCTTTTGCCTGGAATTATCACTATGGTCAACTAAATGTCGGAGGTTACCACTTGGTCAATCTTTTCATTCATCTCATCAATGCCATCCTCGTCTATTGGCTTTCTTTTTTGATCTTCTCTACGCCTGTTTTGAAAGACAAATTCATGCCAAAAGATAAAACCATGTTATCCCTGGCAGTGGCGTTGTTATTCGTTTCACACCCGCTCGCCACGCAAAGTGTGACCTACATCGTCCAGCGGATGACGTCCATGTCAACCATGTTTTATTTGCTCGGCCTGGTTTTATATTTGCTTAGCCGGTTCACGGAGAAAGGAAAAACAATAAAAACCAGGTTACTTATCGGATGTGGGATTTCAATGCTACTAGCCGTCCTCACCAAGGAAAATGCCTTTACCTTTCCATTTGCCATTGTGCTGTTAGAAATTTTCTTTTTGCATACAAAGGAAAATGCCATTTCCTTTAAAGACAGGAAGGTCTTGGTGATTGGTGCAGTGTTGCTTGCTTTGATTGCGTTGGGTTTTTATAGTTATTCAGACTACGTGTTAAATCCTGAATATATGGATCTGAGCGTGGCGAATAAAGACATCACCTCAATGAACTATCTCCTGACCCAGTTCAGTGTCATCCTCAAATATATCCAGTTGCTGATCCTACCGTTCAACCAGGTTTTTGATTATAATTATAAACTGGTAACGTCGTTTCTGGATCCCAGGGCTTGGATAAGTTTCCTGGCGTTGTTGGGTTTGATCGTCCTCGCGATTGCCACTTTTAAAAAACATAGGATTATTTCCTTCGGAATATTTTGGTTCTTCCTCACACTATCGATCGAATCCAGTATCATTCCGCTCCAGGATCTGATCTTTGAACACCGGACCTATCTGCCTTCCTTTGGCTTTTTCCTCATTCTCGTATATGTGATATATTGGCTTACCTGGAAAAAAATAAAAAACGTTGGCCTCTCGATACTGGCACTCGTCATTGTGGTCAATTCCGTCCTGACCTCTATGCGCAACAATGTTTGGAAAGATGAAATCACACTCTCCACAGATAGTATAAAGAAATCACCCGGTAAGGCCAGGCCGTATAATAATCGTGGAGATGCCTTAGTGGATAAGGAGAGATTTGAAGAGGCAATCAAAGATTTTGACAAAGCCATTGAACTCCTTCCAACATTTTCAATGGCGTATTACAACCGGGGGAATATGTATCAAAAACAAAAGAAATATGACCAGGCCCTTGCGGATTTTAATCAGGCCATTCGTTACCGACGTGATTTTGATAAGGCATACAACAACCGGGGAACTTTATATAAGGAGACAAACCGGTTGGATGAAGCATTAGTAGATTATGATCGGGCCATTTCTTTAAACCCTGATTATTATAGGGTGTACAACAACCGGGGATCAGTGTACATACTTCAAAAACAATACCAGCTTGCGATTGAGGATTTGGATCGAGCGATAGCCTTAAAGCAAGATTTCGCTGAGGCTTTCGGTAACCGCGGCATAGCGAAGTTAAAGTTGGGCAATGCTGAAGGATGCGTGGATCTTAAGCGTTCCGCGGATTTAGGATTTTTACCTGCAGGTGAATTCTATAGGCTATACTGTAAGCTCCAATAGGCATCGTCATCAGAAAGCTCTTTTATTGATAATTACGTTTATGCAACAGGATTAAAAGGTATGAATGAAAAACCATTATTGACGATTGTCATGCCGGCTTACAATGAAGCCGAAAACCTGACAGTGATCCTGCCACCATTACTTGAATTCTGCCGTCAGCGAAATTGGAAAATCATTCTGGTGAATGACGGCTCGGTAGACAAGACCAAAGAAATCGTATTACCGTTAGAGGGAACAGATTATTTCATTGCCCTTCATCATAAACTGAATAAAGGGTACGGGGCTGCGATCAAAACCGGTATCCAGGCCTGTGATACAACGTATATAATTACCATCGATGCAGATGGTCAACATACCATTACGGATATCGAAAAACTATTCACCTGCATGCAACGAAATGATGCAGATATGGTGGTTGGATCCAGAAGAGGGCATAAATCCGAAACCGTTTCACGTGGCATCGGTAAATTAATCATACGCACTATCGCACAGATGCTGATGCAGGTGCCGATCTATGATATCAATTCAGGCATGAAGATTTATCAGACCGCGCTCGCCCGTAAATATCTTCACCTGGCTCCAGACACTATGGCCTTCAGTGATATCATTACGTTAGTGTTTATTAACAACAGACATCTCGTGCTCGAAGAACCCATCACCATCTCCAGTCGGTTAAAAGGGAGAAGCACTATTGGCATGCAGACTGCATTTCAAACCGTGATGGAGATCGTCAACCTCCTGGTATTGTTTAATCCGATGAAGATCTTTTTACCGATCTCCATGCTAACTTTTACCCTGACCCTGATTTGGGGTGTTCCGTTGATACTTGCCGGCCGCGGTATTAGCATAGGTACGCTATTAGGTATAGTAGCCACCATGATCTTCTTTTTCCTGGGGCTGATCACCGAACAACTTTCGCAGATCCGAAGAAATCAAAAACAGGGTTCCCGCGACTAGTAAAAACAATTTGCATCTGACGCCATGACGCCACTCCCATTTATTTCCATTATCATCCCTGCGAAAAATGAAGAGAAGCTTTTACGTGGTTGTATCAGCAGTCTGCATCAACTTGAATATCCAAAGGAGAAGATTGAAATTATTATTGTCGATGGACTCTCGACAGATAATACCGCCGGTGTTGCTCTCGAAATGGGCGCCAAGGTCATCAGCAATGTAAAACAAACGGTATCGCCGGGGAGGAACATTGGATTTGAAAATGCTAAAGGAGATTTAATTGCTTTTACAGATGCCGATTGCATCGTTGATCAACACTGGCTTTCCAACTGCTTAAAATATTTCGAAAACGATAAAACAGTTGCTTGTGCCGGGGGCCCGAATCTCACACCATCGGATGAAAGTAACTTTGGAAAAGCTGTAGGCTTTATGTTTGACCAACCTATTTTTGCAGCGGGCTCCGTTCATGCCAGGGAGCTTAATGAAGTGAAAGAGGTCAGTAGCATCCCGGGCTGCAATGCTATTTACAGGCAATCCATTCTTGCCCAAGTGATGCCTTTGGATGAAAGCATGCTTACAGGTGATGATACTTTATTAAACCGCAAGATCATGGACTTAGGCTTCCGGCTATTGTACACACCCGATGTCATCGTGTTTCATTATCGGCGTCCTACTCCCCGAAAACTATGGAGGCAATTCTACCGCTATGCAATTGGACGTTTGCAGGTGGCCAAAAAAGATAAACGCTTACTCAACCTGGCTCATGTACTTGTTGGACTCAGTCTTCCTTTAGGCCTACTGACCGTTTTGCTTTTGGTACGGAGCAAAAGTTTTCTTGTATTGTCGTGCATCATGATACTCGCATTCCTGTTTCTCTTTTATTTCTCCATCAAAGCAATGATAAAATGGAAATCACCGTGCGTAGGTTTGCAAATACCACTCGTGATCATGTTAATCATGAGTGCGTGGTCTGTTGGGTTTGTGAGGGAGATGGTGTTTCCGTTGCCCACTAGCCCCCATACCCCTTAGCCCCCTTAAGGGGGTAAGATTTTACCCCCTTAAGGGGGCTAGCTAGGGGGTAAAAGGGCAGGAGGTAAAAGGGCTGGGGGGTTAAGGGATATTAATCGCTCAAACAACACCTCATGCTCTTCCCCCATCCGCTCTTCCGAATAACTCGTTACCGCTTTTTGGTATGCCTTTTTTGGCTTTTCATTATCACGCCATGCTTCAAGGATAGCCTGATCAATTGTCAATTCATCATGACTATTAAAAAAAGTTGCTTCGTCGTCTGTAAAGGCTTCACAGAAGGAAGGGATGTCAGCGCAAACTATTTTCTTTTGATAACCTGCTGCTTCGATCAGGGAAAGACTAAATCCTTCACTCATCGAAGGATGTGCACTGATATCGAACAACTCCAGATAAACGTGTGCCTGCGGAATGTATCCTAAAAACTTTACCCTGTCTTGTAAGTGATGTTGAGCGACCAGTTCTTCAAGTTGCTTTCTTTGAGGTCCTTCTCCCAATATCATCAGACCACCAGTCTCTACTCTACTGAGATGTCGGATTAATATATCAATTCGCTTTCTGGAAATAAGCGCTGCAATCGAGCCAATGCAATACGTATAGTTTTTACGGATCTCCTCCACCAGGAGACGATGTTGCGGTAAGATCACGTTCGGGTCCGGTACTATGTTTTTCCCGTTATAGATTCTGCTAATCGACTTTTGAGGTAAAAGAGTACGATAATATTGTAATGCATCATTGGTCAGTACGACCATATGATCCATTCTTTTCCAAAATGACACCCATGACCATCCGAAAGTCAAGGAAACTACCTGGTTATAAAGCAGTTTTAACTCCGGAAAAACATAATTATGAATAGTGCTCACTGATTTTGCACGACTGTGTCGGGATTTTCTCAGCGAAACAAATGCATCAGGAAAGAAACCATGACTATGAATAATATCATACTCATCCCAATCTATGCGGCTGAAAAAACTGATTTTTACAAAAACAATACCTTCGGCATGCCACAAGCCTGATGTTGATTTGAAATAATAAACGGTAACCGTATGCCCTCCCCTGGCTAATTGAACCGCCACAGTCATTGCAACCTGGACAGGAGCACGTTCTGTGAGTGAAGGGACGATGACAGCGATTTTCATGCAGGTATTTTCGGATTAAAATCCATTCAAATGTAGATTAAATTTTCGCCTGACAATTACTTGTTATATTGGGCGCTATATTTCCACTATGCGTCTGGCCTATGGACCTTACACCGGAAGTTTCGGTCATCATTACCATGTACAATTCGGAGTCCCATGTGCAACATGCCATTCAATCCGTTTTGCATCAGGAACCGCATGGATTGAACATTGAAGTCATTGTGGTCGATGACGGCAGTACAGATGCATCTTGTCAAGTGGTAGAAAATATAAACAATCCGGCTATCCGCTTGATTCCATTGCCGGTCAACCGCGGACAGGCATATGCACGAAATGAAGGTCTGAAGCAAGCAAAAGGACAATGGATCCAATTTCTGGATAGTGATGATCGAATAGCACATGACCTGTATCGCAAATTTGAAAAGACGCTTCTGCCAGACATCAACTGCTACCTGTTTTCTTTTATTCGGGAATCTACCACACAGACGTTACGACAAACCATCTCTTCGATAAAAGATAAAAGAGCCTTCGGACATTTTGGTGGAACTGCGTGCAATAAGTTTATACATAAAAGCATCTGTCTCCTCTTTAAACCCTTCAGATATTCTGATATTTGTTTTACCGTCGACATGATGAATGAAGCCACACTCAACATGGCCCTCATTCCGGATGCGTATTATTTGTATAACAAGAAAAACGAACATTCCATTACAGCTCATTTTGATACATCCGAATTTCAACACATGTTCAACTATCTCTTGGGAGAAATAGATAAAAGCGATAGATGGACCCGGATGTATATCCTTGAAATGGGGGTGGCCTTTTTATTTGACCGTACTATCCCATTGGCTGTCAGCGCGAAAAAAGCTTTTCTTTCGATCCTCAAATTATACCGCTATCTTCCCGCAGTGATCGCTAATCAAAACCGGTATTTCATAAAGAGTGAAAGCATGTAACTTTACGTATGCAAATCCAGGTATATTCCGCTAAAAGCAAATCAAATCTTTGGAGGACATTGAAAGCAATCGGAACGGAATTTCCGGTAGCACATGCACTTGGCTTTCGCTTTGCTCAACGCAATATCCGGGCCCGGTATCGTCAAAGTTTGCTAGGTATCGTTTGGGCACTCATCCCTCCGTTAGCCACTGCAGCCATCTGGATCTTTTTGAATCAAAAAAATATTGTCTCCCTCAATCATACCGGCAGCAGCTATGCTTTATTTGTGATCACAGGCACGATGCTTTGGTCTATTTTCTCCAATGCGGTGACCATGCCTATACAATCGATCCAGGCCAATGCACCGATTTTGGTGAAAGTGAATTTTCCCCGCGAAGCATTGATGATCACCGCTTTTTATGAGATCGTATTCACTGCTCTAATTTCATTGCTGATCATTGCCGCTGAAATCGTGATTTTCCAAATCCCTGTGACGGGATACACATTTTTATTCATTCCCGCTGTCCTTGTACTCATCATGCTTGGGATGTGTTTTGGACTTTTACTATTGCCTTTTGCTATTTTGTATAAAGACATACAGTTTGCCTTGCCGGCTTTTTTACAAATAGCGCTGTATGCTACACCGGTCGTGTATGCCACAACGGAATTGAGCGGTGGCTTCAAATTTTTGGCATTGAATCCGGTGAGTCCGGTGCTAGTGAGTGCGCGTGATTGGCTTCTCGGATTGCAGAGTTCGACAGGGCTTCTGACGCTGGGTTGCATTGGCTTGGTCACGTTCGTCATTCTGGTGGCGGGATTCATTCTGCAGCGCATCACGATGGAAATATTAATTGAACGGATGGGGACATGATGATGAGCAAGGATGAGCTATTAGTAGACGTTACACATGTTTCCAAAAAATTCAGCCGGAGTTTGAATAAGGGTATGTGGTATGGTCTGCAGGATTTGGGCAGTGCTGTATTGGGGTCGAATCAAAATCGTTCAGTCCTACGGGATGGAGAATTTTGGAGCGTGAAGGATGTTAGTTTTAGTCTGCGTCGTGGAGAATGTCTTGGATTGATCGGCCGCAATGGTGCAGGGAAGAGCACGTTGTTGAAAATGCTGAATGGATTGATTCGTCCGGACGAAGGGACGATCACAATGCGCGGAAAAATTGGAGCATTGATTGAATTGAGTGCCGGATTTAATCCGCTTTTATCCGGCCGTGAAAATGTCTACGTCAATGGACAACTCCTTGGATTCAGCAAAAAAGAAATTGATCAAAAATTCAAAGCCATCATTGCCTTTGCAGAGATAGGTGAATTCATCGATTCACCGGTACAGAATTATAGTTCAGGAATGAAAGTGCGTTTGGGCTTTGCCGTGGCCGCGCAAATGGAGCCTGATGTATTGTTGATCGACGAAGTTTTAGCCGTCGGAGATATGGGCTTTGTGCTCAAATGCCTTAATAAGATGGATGAGCTGCGTACGAAGACCGCTATGATTTTTGTCTCGCATAACATGCCCATGGTCAGCCGCATGTGTAGTCGCATCTGCCTGCTGAAAGAAGATAAAACAACGTATCAATCTGATGATGTAGGTGCGGGCATCACACAGTACTATGGTGGCTTCAGACAGGAATCAGGTAGTTTTCAGGGGACGAATAAAGTAGAAATAAAAAATATAGTGCTGGAATCGGAAGGACATAGTTCCACCGAAGAAGGCTTAGTCACGGTACATCATGGAAAGGATTTAATCCTTACGGTGGATGTTATTTGTCATCAACCTGTATATCAACCAAAAATGCATTTGGCTTTTTATGACCAGGAGCAACGCAATTTTGCTGAAGTATTTAATTTTTTCGATCATATCCAGGCAGCGGAGATGGTGGGGCTTGTTAGATTCAAGGCAGTCATTCCGAATATTCCTTTTTCCCAGGGTCAATATTCCATCACGATTGGATTGAATGAATTCCAAAATGGGCAACGGAATATGATCTTTCGGTATCAGTCGGCTATTTATTTCCTGGTCGAAAGCAAACAACATGGTTGGTCACCCATTCAATTGAATCCTGTCTGGGAACTTATCACTCATCCATCTGAACGCTCGTGATCCCGGTAACCAAAACTTTTCTCCCTCCGCTCGAAGAATATCAGTCCGTATTAAAGCGGGCATGGGATAAGCAATGGCTGACCAATCGGGGAGAACTTGTGCTGGAGCTGGAAGAAAAGCTGAAGGAATATTTGTCTGTCAAAAATATGCTGGTGACCAATAATGGAACGGTTCCGTTGCAGATTGCGCTGAAGCTATTGGGGCATGGAGGAGAAATCATTACCACGCCATTTAGTTATGTAGCTTCCACAGCAGCTATCGTTTGGGAAAACTGCACACCGGTGTTTGTGGA
This sequence comes from Saprospiraceae bacterium, assembly GCA_034439675.1. Lineage (GTDB taxonomy): Bacteria > Bacteroidota > Bacteroidia > Chitinophagales > Saprospiraceae > Opimibacter. The sequence continues at coordinate 9,227 of JAWXAW010000171.1, forward strand.
CATCCATCCCGAATACTTAACAATTGATGAAACAAAAATAGAAACAGCCATTACACCGAAAACAACTGCTATTCTCGCTACCCATGTTTTTGGAAATCCATGCGCTGTTGAAGCCATCGAAGCGATTGCCCGACATCATCAGCTCGCCGTGATCTATGACGGAGCTCATGCCTTTGGTGTACGATATCAGGGAAGGTCACTTTTTGATTATGGCGATGTCAGTACGTGTAGTTTTCATGCGACCAAATTATTTCATACCGGAGAGGGGGGTGCTCTATTTTGTAGAGATGACGCCTTACACCGCAAGATGTATCAATCGCACAATTTTGGGCACAAAGGACAACTTGAATTTCACGGTCTGGGCATCAACGGTAAAATTTCTGAATTGCAGGCAGCGCTGGGTTTGGCACTCTTTCCTTACCTGCCAGAAATATTGGCTGGACGAAAACAGGTCGTCGACTTTTATGATCAGTATCTGGATTTTACACGATTGGGGAAATTGAAAATTCGGGAACATACAACGTGGAATTACGCTTACTATCCGGTTATTTTTCAAACAGAAGCGCTTTTATTAGATGCACAGCAGCGAATGAATGCACTGGATATTTTCCCTAGAAGATATTTTTATCCTTCCCTCAATACCCTTCCATATGTGCCAGCAAGTACCATGGAAATATCCGACAGCACTGCAGCAAGAATTTTATGCCTACCGCTGTATACGGGTTTATCTGCGTCTGAACTGGAATTAATCATCTCAAGCATACCGTAGAAAAGCAAACCGATGAGATGGATTAAAGAAATAGCTTTTGCTTTCGTTGCTCTTACCTTGTTAATGACGATACTTCAAACTGACAGTCTATTTCATTACATCCAAACCATCTTCCTATTTAAAATATTTGTGCTGGTCTCTATACCGGTGATTGTATTTTGGATCTTTATGTCTATCCGGGATTACCTCCATCAACGAGGGATCTTCTACTATTGCGCACAAACCTTCAGATCCATATCGATCCCCAGCATAGCGAAGTACGTCATCGTCATCGTGTTACTAGGCAATTTCATGGCGATAGGTTTTGGAAAACAACACTATCCCTTTTATGATGTAGGGATGTATCGATGGCCGAAAGAATATTGGAACAGGGATAAAACAGCTTATGAAGTAAAATATTATTACCAGCAGTCAGGTGGCTATAAAATTCTGGAACTACGCAAGGAATCTTCATTTTTACTTGCAGAACATTTTGGCTGGGGCTATTCGAATGATATAGCCTACGCCACTACGTATTTTCATAAAGGTGAGAAAGAAAATTTTAAATTTTTGAGCCATGAGATGAAAGAGAGAGGAATCGATACGCTTTGGGCTGGTGTACATTCATACAACTTTGAAACACATGAGCTGACTTTTGATCCTGATATTTGCAATGCCATCAACATCAATCAAACGTCGGATCTGTATTACGGACCTATCTATATTCCCACCTATCAATTAGAAAAGTGTGATGGGCATTAATATCAGGGAGGAGAATATTCTGGTCAGAATGGAACAACCGGGCTCAGTCCATCAACTGGCTGTGTTCAGGATTTTATTGGGCCTCCAGATCATCTATTCTTCCAGCGGCAAGATTTTTCAGTATGTACTGCAGGTACCGGATATCTCAAACACAAAGAATATTTTTCCCTTGTGGCTCAATCAATGGGTTGACGCGATCGCCGTTCCGTATTTACAACCGGTCACACAGATCCTGGGTATTTTTTTAGTATTGGGTCTATTCACCCGATACATACTACCTATCCTTTTTATCAGTTTTGTGTTGCTCTTCAGCTTTTATTTTTCAAGGCACAATGCACCTCACCCCTGGCTCTATATCTGGTTTCCGCTACTGCTGTTGAATTTTACAAAAAGCAGCGATGCCTTATCTCTGGACAAATTGTTTAGCTTCATAAAACCATTACATGATGCTTCATCCAAAGTGTATAGATGGCCCATAGAAATGATAGCGGCCTGGCTGGCCTATATCTATGTAGCGGCTGGCATGGCCAAAATACTGCCGATCTATAAGGGTTGGCATTGGCTGGACGGGGGCACCAGCCAAGACATGATGTATCATCGGTTTCTGTACAGCATGGATTTTTATCTTTTCAAACATTCCTTTTTTGACTACTCCCAAAATCAATGGATCTTCATCGTGCTTTCCATCGCTTCGATAGGCATTGAATTTTTTTGCATCATGATTTTTTTTACACGTCGTTGTCACATAGGTATATTCATATTGCTCATGGTGATGCATTTCTTTTTATATCTCACTGGTGTATTGGGCTTTATGCAACTGGCATTGATTTTGTCCCTTTCCCTGATACATCCTGTTTTCTTTGAGAAACTGTTTACAACGCAAAAGTTGAAAACCACCTCCGTATGAATGTATTGATCACGTGTGCAGGGAGACGCAATTATCTCGTCGACTATTTCAAAGATGCGGTTCATCCTCACGGAGGGAAAGTGCATGTGTTCAACTCGGATCCCGATTCTGCAGCATTTTGGCAGGCGGATGTAGCTGTGCTATCACCTTTTGCAACCGACCCGCAATATGTTGCGTTCCTTGAAAACTATTGTTCAACCCATGATATACGTGCAGTGCTTTCCTGCATGGATGTTGATTTGTCCATATTGGCTCAAGTAAAAGACAAGTTTGCAGCTCTTGGCATTTCAGTGATCATTGCTGATCCATGGGTCACTGACATGGCGCAGGATAAGCAGAAAACACATCAGTTTCTGGTGGAACACAAACTGCCCATGACACCACTTTTCACGGATTTGAATCAAGCAATGGAATCTATTCAACGTGGCGAACTCCGTTATCCGGTATATGTGAAGCCAAGATGGGGAATGGGCTCAATCGCTTTGTTTAAAGCAGAAAATGAAAAAGATCTTCTTTTCTATTTCGAAAAAACAAGGCAAATCATATCCAGCTCTTTTGGCCGCTATGGCATGATGAAAGAAGACGCAGCTTCAGTCATCATTCAGGGTGGTTGCCCTGGCCAGGAATATGGATTGGATATCATCAATGATCTTGAAGGCCGACATCAGGTGACCGTGGTGAAGCAAAAATTAAGTATGCGTTCCGGAGAAACGGATAAAGCTGTCACTGTCAAAAATGAACCGCTCGAGAAATTAGGCGCGGATATTGCAGCGATCACAAGGCATCCGGCAAACATGGATGTAGATGTATTTTGGGATGGAGAAAAGGCCTATGTCCTGGAGTTTAACCCTCGTTTTGGAGGAGGATATCCTTTCAGCCATGCCGCGGGTATCCACCTGCCAAAAGCCATTGTTGCCTGGTTGCAGAATGAAACAGTGAATAAAGACGAACTGTTAACACCGAGGATTGGGCTGCAGGCGATGAAAGGTATAAGTGTGATTGTCAAAGGTGAAGAATGAGCAAGGGGCAAGGAGCAAGGGGCAAGGAGCAAGGAGCAAGGAGCAAGGAGCAAGGAGCAAGGAGCAAGGGGCAAGGAGCAAGGGGGTGAGTAATGAGCGCTTGGCATAGGAAAATCTAAA